>JBOGZX010000373.1:0-6587 GCA_050697615.1 Gaiellaceae bacterium | reverse complement strand
CCGGCGAGGGACGCGCATGAACGCGGGCTCGACGGAGCTCGTTCACGTTCACGTCGACGAGCTCGACCGAATCGAGCTGGACGACGGCTTCGTGTGGCGGCCGGTGCGGCGTCACTTCGGCATCCGTGCTTTCGGCGTCAACGCCTACACGACGCGCGAGGCGGGCGGACCGGTGATCGAGACGCACACGGAGCGCGACCACGAGGAGCTCTATCTCGTGCTGCGGGGCCGGGCGCGCTTCACAATCGACGGGAGCGACCACGAGCTCGGGCCGGGCCAGCTCGTCTTCCTGGGCGACCCGTCGCTCGAGCGCGGGGCCGTCGCGCTCGACGCGGACACGGTGGTGCTCGCGTTCGGCGGCAAGCCGGGAGCCGCGCACGAGGTTTCGGGCTGGGAGGCGATCTTCGGCGCGGTGCCGGCGGCACGGGCGGAGCGCTGGGACGAGGCGATCGAGATCCACGAGAGAGCGCTCGCCGACCGGCCCGACGATCCGCCGCTGCTCTACAACCTCGCCTGCATGGAGGCGCGGGGCGGTCGCCACCTGGATGCGCTGCTGCACGTCCAGCGGGCCGTGGAGCTCGACGAACAGTGGCGCGAGCCGGCGCGCAACGACCCGGACTTCGCCGCGATCCGCAGCGAGCCCGGCTTTCCCTGATGCCTACCGCGGGTCGATGCCGATCGCCGCGGTGGCCCGATCCTGCAACCGGTCGGCGGACGGCAACGTCGAGAGGGCGAGCACGACACCCGCGGCCACGGATACGCCGACGAGCGCGAGCCGGATCGTCGCGGCCGCGTCGCGGCCGCGCAGGAGCTGCGGCAGCTTCAGGACGTGGGCGAGCACGTGCAGCGTCGTCGCGCCGAACCAGACGATGAAGCTCGCCTTGTGCAGGACCGCGATCCGGCCCTGCGTGCGCCCCAGCGCAAGGAGCGCCACTCCCGTGCCGAAGAGCGCGACCGTCGACGCGACGATCACCGGCGCGACGAGCACCCGCAGCACGACGTGCGGCGGCCCGCGGCGGACGTACTCGTCCCCGTGGAGGTAGTAGCGGGTCACGCGCCACCCGGTGCTGGCGAGCTTCAGCGTCACGATCGGGATCAACAGCATCCCGACGAACGAGTGGACGGTCAAAAACCGCTGGATACCGATGAGCGTTCCGCCCTCGACCGCAAGCAGCACCAGCAGCACGGCGGCGGCGGCCGCGGTCAGGCGCTCGTTGGCGTCGCTGCCCCCGGCGAAGAGCCGTCGCAGCAGGCTAAACGTCAGGCGCCCTCGCCGTCGCCGGGCAGGCGAATCCCGCCCGCGAGCGCGCGCAGCCCGGGAACCGGGTCGGCGAGCGGCGGCGCGACCAGCAGCACCGCTCCGTGAGCATCGTCGGGCGTCAGCGAGTCGACGAGGAGCTGCAGTCCGACCGCCAGCGCAAACGCCTTGTGGGCGTGCGCGCCGCCGAAGGGCACGAGCTCCTCGGGCCGGGCGTGTCCGGCCAGCACCGCCCCGTAGGTGACCGCGCCCATCGAGACGTCCGAGACGACCGGCGGACCGTCGGAGCACGGCACGGCGATCGCGAGCGGGTTCGTGCCGGTGAGCGGCGGGCCGCCGCCGGGCGGCGGCAGCCGCCGGGGCGAGGTCGCGGTCAGGACCGCCACGAACCCGGCCTCCGCCAGTCGCCGCACCCAGTAACCGAGCGAACCGGTCGGAAACGTGCGCGAGCAGACGACGAGACGCGCACGTTCCGGAGGCTCCGCGAGCTGTGATCGGACGACCTCCTCCAGCGTGAGGTAGCCGAGCGCGCCTGAGCCCTCCCAGAGCTCGTAGCCGGGCTCGGAGACAACGCGCCGGGGCCGGGCGTCCGTGGGCAGCTCCTCCCACGTCTCGAGCCACTCGATCCGCGACAGCCCGTGGCCGAGCTGCCCGCGCCGTTCGGCGTCGAGAAAGTGTCCGGCCAGCGTCTCGACGGCGGCCTCGTCGAAGCCGAGCGCGGCGAGCCGGGGACGGGCCTCCTCAGGACGCACGCAACGAGAACTCGAGCGTCGGCCAGCCGCGGACGCGGGCGATCCGCCGCAGCCGGCGGTCGGGGTTGACCGCGACCGGATGGCCGACGGCCTCCAGGAACGGGACGTCGGTGTACGAGTCGGAGTAGGCGGTCGATGCGGAGAGGTCGATCTGCTCCTCGACCGCCAACTCGCGCAGCGCACGTGCCTTTCCCTCACCGTGCGCAGCGCGCAGCGACCGGCCGGTGTACGCCCCACCGACGATCTCGCAGGTGGAGCCGATCGCGCCGTCGAAGCCGAGGTCGCCGGCGATGTGCTCGACGATCTCCTGCAGCGTCGCCGAGACGACGTACACCTTCTCTCCGCGCTCGCGATGGTGCTGCACGAGGCGCAGCGGCTCGGAGTAGACGAGCGGGCGCAGCACCGGCTCCATCGCGTCCCCCACCAGCCGCCGCATGTCGTCGACGGAGAACCCCTTCAGGATGCGCATTCCGTCCTCGGAGGCACGTCCAACCCTGCGGGCGCTCGCGCCGCGCGCGGCGAAGAGCACCTGCCAGAAGGCTGACCGGACGAGGTCGAGGCGTGAGATCAGGCCGCGCGCGCGGAACGAGGGGGCGAGCGCGAGCGCAGAGGAGCGGTGGATGAGCGTCCGGTCGAGGTCGAAGAACGCGGCAGCCTGCACCGCGTCAGGAGACGAGCGGCAGCGTGCGCGTGAACCCGCCCACGCGGGCCTCGTCGATCCTGCGAGCGATCTCCACCACGACGGCCGCCGAGTCGCTGTCGGGATCGCTCGCGACGAGCGGCACGCCCGCGTCGGCGGCCAGGCGCAGGTCGGCGTCGAGAGGGACCTCGCCGAGAAGCGGCACCCCGAGCTCCGCCGCGAGGCGTGCGCCGCCGCCCGAGCCGAAGACGTCGGAGGTCATGTTCTCGATCACCCCGGCGATCCGCAGCCCCGTCTTCTGCGCCATCGTCGCGGCGCGCGACGCAACCTCCTGCGCGAGCGGCTGCGGCGTCGTGACGACGATCGCCTCGGCGCGCGGCAGCAGCTGGCCCAGCGAGATCGAGACGTCGCCGGTGCCCGGCGGCATGTCGACGACGAGCACGTCGAGGTCGCCCCAGTGCACGTCGCTCAGGAACTGCTCGAGCGCGCGGTGCAGCATCGGTCCGCGCCACATGACCGGCTCGTTGTCGTCGAGGAAGAACCCGATCGACATCAGCCTCAGGTCGTGCGCCACCGGTGGGACGATCATCTTGTCGACCACGACGGGCTTCTGCCGGATGCCGAGCATGTGCGGAATCGAGTGGCCGTAGATGTCGGCGTCGAGGATCCCGACCTCGTGTCCCAGCGCGGCGAGCGCCGCAGCGATGTTGACCGTGATCGTCGACTTGCCGACGCCGCCCTTGCCGGACGCGACGGCGAGCACCCTTGTCGTCGGCGACAGCTGAACGCCCCGCTCCTCCGCCCCGCCGCGCAGCTTCAGCGTGAGCGCCGCGCGCTCGTCGGGGCTCATCACGTCGAAGTGCAGGGTGACCCTGGAGACGCTCGGCAGGGTCCCGACGTGCTCCGCCACCTGATCCTCGAAGCTGGAGCGAAGCGGGCAGCCGACGACGGTCAGCGCGATCGTGACGGCCACCTCCGAGCCGTCGATGTCGATACCCCGCACCATGTCCAGCTCGGTGACGGGGCGCCGCAGCTTCGGGTCGATCACCCGGCCGAGCGCTTCGAGGATCTCCTCGCGCGTGGGCACCTCTCGAGCGTAGCGGAGCAGGCCCGGCAACGGTCAGCCCTGAGGTCCCGCGGCGTTCGCGAACGCGAGCAGCGCCCCGTCGACGGTCGCCGGCCGCCCGAGCCGCTCCTCCAGATAACGCTCACTCTCGATCGCGTATCCCTCCCGGTCGTTGTTGAAGTACGTGTCGACATCCGCCGCGAGCGACCGGCGCCGAAGCCGCTCCGCCCACGCGTCGAGCTCGTCGTGGGAGTAGTTGCCGTTCTCCCCGCGCGTGCCGCCGTGAAACGGACGTACGTGGACCCGGCGGTGAGCGCGATCGGCTCCTCGGCAGGCGGTAGAAGGTCGTGTTCAGCTCGACCGTTTCGAAGTGCCGCGCGTCGTAACGAAGCCGGTCGCGGGGTGCGCAGCGAGGCGGATAGAAGCCGCCCTGCCGCCGGTGGGCGCCGTTCCAGCCAGAGCGGCCGATCCTCAGCTCGTGAGCGCCTCCGCCAGCGTTCGGCATAGCACGGGTGTTCCCGCGGCGGCGACCCGTGAACGTCCGACCAGGTCGAGCGGCGCCCGGCCGAACGGCGTCGACGCGTCGGGTAGCTCGATCGCGAGCCCCTGCTCGCGCACGAGAAGCTGTGCGGCCGCGATGTCCACCGAGCGCGCGGGCTTGAGCGAGACGACGCCGTCGACCCGGCCGGCGGCCAGGTGGCAAAGCGTGATCGCAAGCGACCCCATCACGCGCAGGCGATGCGCGATCCCGCTGAAGCGGGCGGCGTTCTCGGAGACGTACGCGGTCGTGGTCGCCTCGAACGAGAGGATCTCGAGCTCGTCCTTCGGCCACTCCTCGATCGGGCGGCCGTTCAGCAGCGCGCCTCCGCCGCGCGTGGCAGTCCACTCCTCCCCGCTGCCGAAGTCGTGGACGTAGCCGAAGACGACGTCGTCCATCGTGCTGCCGTCGGCCACCGCGATCGAGATCGAGAAGAACGGAATGCCGCGCTTGGCGTTCATCGACCCGTCGATCGGGTCGACGACCACCGTCCAGCGCCCGTTTCCCTCGACACCGGCCTCCTCGCTGACAATCGTCGTGTCGGGCCGCCGGAAGCGGGCGAGGATCACGGCCTCTGCGGCCGCGTCGACCGCCGTCGTCTCGTCGCCGCCTTCACCCCGGCCGACGACCGGCTCGCGCTCCGCCCTTCCGGACAGCCGGGCCAGGACCTCCTCGACGTCTGCGCGCGCCGCCCGGCACAGATCGAGCCACTCGACGCTCAGATCCGTGAGCTCCGTCGAGCCTACGCTCATACCGGGTGGAAAAGGAGCCCGGAGGTGAGCTTCGGGAAGAAGAACGTCGACTTGGGCGGCATCGTCTCGCCCGTCTGCGCGAACTGCGCGACCTGCTCCACCGTCACCGGCTGCAGCAGGAACGCGGCCTCTGCGTCGCCGCGATCGACCGCGGCGATCGCCTGGCCTGCGTCCGGCGTGTACGAGACGCCCTCGGGGGCGAACGACTCGACGACGCGCGGCCCGAAGTCGTCGTCCGTGCGGACGCGCCGATAGCGGCCGCCCCGGTAGAGCGTCACGCCGGCTCCCGGAGCGTCGACCTCGTCGCCCGGCACGTCGCGCACCCGCTCCACGATGCGGTGCGTCGGAAAGATCTGGAGTCCCGGAGCTCGGGACGAGACGAGGATCGCGAGGGTGTGGGTCGCGCTCGGCTCCTCCGCCCGGAACGCGACCGCGGTCTCGTAGCGATGATGGCCGTCGGCGATCAGGAGCGGCGTGTCGATCGCCAGCTCGTCACCCGCGACCGGCCAGAGTCGTGTGCGGACGCCGCTCTCGGTGACGTCGATCGCGGGCTCGCCGGCCGGTCGTGCGAGCACGGGCGCGGCGTCGTACAGCAGGAAGATCGGCTCGAGCTGGGTTCGGGTCGCACGGAGCAGCCTCAGACGCCCCTCCTTCGGGCCGGCGTGGGTGCGCTCGTGCGGGAGCACGTCCCCCTGCTCGTACGGCGTCGCCTCGACGGAGGCGGCGAATCCCTCACGCGTGCGCGCCACACCGTCGGGGCCGACGTAGTCCTGCGCCATCCACCAGTAGCCGGCGGGCGTCTGCGTCAGAACGCCGCGCTCGAGCCACGTCGCGAGGGAGTGTGCGGCGGCGGCGGGGGAGTCGGGCAGCGTCAGGTGCACGACGTTGTACGGGCTGCGGGCCAGGTAGCCGGTCCGGGCGGAGTCGTCGATCACGTCGTAGGGAGGCGCGAGGAGCGTGTCGAGCGGCCCCGCGACGGGCGGGTCGTAGCGCAGCGCGGCGAAGGGCCTGACCACGGGCACGCCGTCACCCTAGTCTTCGGCCATGGTCCGGACGCTGGAGGAGGCGGCAGACTGGGTCGACCGGGTCGGGCTCGCGCTGCTCTTTCCGAAGGCGGACGTGGTCCTGGCCTCCCTGTGGGAGCAGGTGAACGGCAGCCCGGCCCGCGACTGGGCCGTGCGCGACCGGGACGGCACGTTCGTGCGGTGGACCGACGAGATGGGATTTCTGTGGGAAGCGAAGGACGCGTTGCCCGCGCTGGGGCTCGTCTGTGTCGGCAAGCACCTCGCGCGGGTGGCGACGTGCGTGTCGCCGCGACTCGTGCCCGTGCTGGTCGCGGCACGGGACCCCGCGGAGCCGGCGGGGATCGATCGAGCGGTCGCCGACGCGGTCGCCGCGGAGGGGCCGCTCACCTGTCCACAACTGCGGACGCTGGTGGGCGGCTCGAAGAAGGAGGTCGACCGCGCGGTCGCCGGGCTGCACCACCGTCTCGTGCTGACCAACTCGCACCTTGTCGACGGCGGCGGTGCGTGGGGCGCGCTGGCGCACGACCTGCTCGCGCGCAAGTGGGCGCTTCCGAGG
>JBOGZX010000372.1:0-5224 GCA_050697615.1 Gaiellaceae bacterium | reverse complement strand
CGGACCGCAGCCGGTCCCATCGCGGCGCGCACGTCTTGCACGACGACCTGCGGCACGGCGAGGTCGAGCGGGTGGTCGACGACGAGGGCCGCTGCGCCGGCGGCGACGGCGTCGGGGGCGAGCTCGTGCCCGTCGGCGTTCGCGCCGCGGACGCAGAAGAACAGCGAGCCGGGAACGACCGTGCGCGCGTCGTATGCGAGGTCGAGAACCTCCACCGACGGCGCATCCGGGAGGCCCAGCCGAGTCAGATCCATCGGCACTGAGCGTAGATGAGGCGGCTGACCGGCTTAGCCTGGATCAGTGGACGGGCATGTCGGGCGCGACCGACAGGTACTGCAGGTCGAACTTGGCGATCTCGGCGAACGCCGGCGCCGCGACGGTGCCGCCGTAGATCGCACGCGTCGGCTCGTCGACCGTGACGAGGACGACGAGCCGCGGCTTCGCGACCGGGACCATGCCCACGAACGACGCGACGTACTTGCCGGTCGTGTAGCCGTTCGGCCCCGGAACCTGAGCCGTGCCGGTCTTGCCCGCGACGGAGTAGCCGGGGATCGCGGCCGCCGTGCCGGTCGCGCCGTGCTCGTCGACGACGCCCGTGAGCATCGTCTTCAGCTCGTGGTCGACGGTCGCGGAGACCACGCGGCGGCGCACGAGGTGGGCGGCCCGGCCGCCGACGCGCGCCACGAGGTGCGGCTGCACCCACACGCCGCCGTTCGCGATCGCCGAATACGCGGCGGCGAGCTGGATCGGCGTGACGGCGACACCCTGGCCGATCGGGACGTTGCCGATCGTCGAGCCCGACCACTGGTCGAGCGGCAGGACGTCGCCCGCGATCTCGCCCGGAAAGTCGATGCCGGTCTTCTTGCCGAAGCCGAACCTGCCGATCCAGTTCATCAGGTCGTTGGCGCCGAGCTTCTCGGCGATCGTGACGGCGCCGACGTTCGAGGAGCGCGAGAGGATCTGGGCGACCGACATCGTCTCGGTGGGGCGATGCTCTGCGTCGGACACGGTCCGGTCGGCCACCCTGATCGAGTACGGCAGCACGAACTTCGTGTTCGGCGTGACGAGGCCTGTCGTGAGCGCGCCGGCGATCGTCACGACCTTGAACACCGACCCCGGCTCGTACATGTCCGTGACGGAGCGGTTGCGCTGGAGGGCGAACGGCACCGTGTTCGACTTGTTCGCGTTGTAGCCGGGCGCCTGCGCCATCGCGAGCACGGCGCCCGTTCGCGGGTCGAGCACGACGGCCGTCGCCGACTTCGCGCCCCAGTCGTGGATCGTCTGCCGCAGCACCGCCTCGGCGTTCGCCTGGATCGTGCGGTCGAGGGTCGTGACGATCGCCGTGCCCTGGCGCTCCGGCGTCGCGCTGATGATGTCGATCGCCTGCCCGAACGGGTCGCGGACGACCGTCTGCTTGCCCGGCTTGCCCGACAGGCGCTTGTCGTACTCCATCTCGAGCCCGGTGAGCCCCTTGTTGTCGGTTCCCGCGTAGCCGATCACCTGCGACGCGACCGAGTTCTGGGGATACGTCCGCCGCTCCTCGGGATACGAGAGGACGCCGGCGAAGTTCTTGTCGAGCAACGCGGCGGCGGCCTTCGGATCGGCGAAGCGCTGGACGTAGAGGAAGCTGCTCTTCCGGTTCAGCAGCTGCTGGTAGAGCTTGTCGGCGTCGACCCCGAGGATCCGGTGGGCGGCGACGGCGAGGGCGCGCGGGCGTCTCACCTGCCGCGGGTCGGCGTACACCGTCGTCGTCTGCTCGCCGATCGCGATCGGCACGCCCGTGTCGTCGAAGATCGTGCCGCGCCCGGCGGGAATCACCACCGACTCGCGGTGCTGCCGCTGCGCCATCTTCGAGAGCGACGCGGCCTTGACGCCCTGCAACCAGACCGCCCGCGCAAACGTCGCCGCGAACACCAGGGCGAAGACGCCGAGCAGCAGTCGGATCCGGCGGTTGGCCTGCTTGTGGCCCACCTACTTCGCGAGGTTGACGTATCCGTACTGGGACGGGTCCTGATACCTCAGGCCGAACTGCTTCACGGCCTTCGACTCGATGCGCGGCGACTGCAACGCGCCGGAGAGCTGCGACTGCAGCGCCGCGTTCTCGGCGAGCAGCTTCGTCCGCTGGGAGTCGGCGCCGTCGAGCGCGAGGTTCAGCCGGAGCACCGCCACGTTCACGAATACGACGCCCGCGAGGAGAATCCCGCTCACGGCGATCCAGAGGATCCCGCCGCGTGCCCGGGCCCGCGTGCGCGCGGAGCGCCGGCTCCGCGTTGCGGGCCGCGCGACCGGCTCGGCCGCCGCCTGCGCGTGCGTCCAGCTAGCCAACCTTCGTCCCCACCCGGAGCCGCGCGGACTGCGCGCGCGGGTTGCGGGAGATCTCCGCCGCCGTCGGGCGGATCGCACGCCTCGGCGTCGCCCGCATCGTCGCCTGCGAGCCGCACACGCAGACCGGGAAGTCGGGCGGGCACGTGCAGCCCTGCTCCTGCGCCCGGAGAAACCGCTTCACGATGCGATCCTCGAGCGAGTGGAACGAGATCACGGCGAGGCGACCGCCGGGCCGTAACATCTCGAGCGCGGCGGGCAGCGCGCGCTCGACCGCCCCGAGCTCGTCGTTCACCTCGATGCGCAGTGCCTGGAAGACGCGCTTCGCCGGGTGCCCCTCGCCGAACCGCGCCGGCGCGGGAATCGCCGCCTTGATCGTCTCGACGAGCTCGCCGGTGCGCTCGAACGGCTCCTTGCGGCGGCGCCTGACGACCGCGCGCGCGATCGGCCGTGCGTAGCGCTCCTCGCCGTAGCGCTTGAAGATGTCGGCCAGCTCGCGCTCGCCCGCCTCGTTGACCAGCTCGCGCGCGGAGTACTCCGCGCTCGGGTCCATCCGCATGTCGAGCGGGGCGTCGACGGCGTACGAGAAGCCGCGCTCGGGGCGATCGAGCTGCATCGACGAGACCCCGAGGTCGAGCAGGATCGCGTCAGCGCGGACGCCGTTGCCGGCGAGCTGCTCGAGCACGACCGAGAACTCGCCGTGGAGCAGGCGCGTCTTCGCCGCCGTCGTCCGGCGCAGCCGCTCGAAGAACGGTGCGACAGTCGGGTCGCGATCGATCGCGATCAGCTTTCCGGTGCGCTGCAGCCGGGAGGCGAGCAGCGTCGAGTGACCGCCCGCGCCGAGCGTGCAGTCGACGACCGTCTCGCCCGGGCGCGGGTCGAGTGCGGCGACCACCTCGTCGGCGAGCACGGGGACGTGATCTGAGTCAGTTGGCAAGACGCTCGGCAACATCTTCCGCTCTCCCTTCCGCCTCGTGTTGCTGTGTGCGCCAGCGGGCGCGGTCCCAGATCTCCAGGTGGTCGTAGACGCCGGCGACGGTGACCTCGCGGCCGAGCGCGGCGAGCTCGATCAGGCGCTGCGGGAGCACCAAGCGGCCCTGCCTGTCGAGCTCGCCCTGAGCGGCGCCGGCGAAGAAGCGGCGCTGCATCACGCGCGAGGCCTCGGCGAGCGGGTCGAGGTTCCTGATCCGCTCCGCCACTCTGTCCCACTCCTCGCGCGGATAGGCGAAGAGGCAGCCGTCGAGCCCGGGCGTGACGACGACGCCGTCCTCGAACGCGCCGCGGAGCTTGGCCGGGAGCGTGAGGCGGTTCTTGTCGTCGAGCGAATGCTCATGCTCGCCGAGCAGCATCGTCTTTCGCCAGGTCGTCTTCCACTACGCCCCACTTTATACCACTTTGCCCCACCTGTAAACCCTTTTGCGGGCCGATTCGAGCCGAACGTGGTTCCGAACCACGTTCATTCAGGGCAGGCCGGCGCGGGCCGCGCACGCTGGGATCCCTCCGGCGCGGTTAGAGGAGCGTCACGGCGTCGCCGCGCCGTACCCGGCCCGGCTCCGCAACGGCCGCGTGGATGCCGAACGGCAACGGCTCCGTGCGCTCGAGCTCGCCGCGATAGGCGGCGATCGCCTTCAGCGTGTCGAGGTCGGCGACGCCCGTGTCCGGATCCTGCGTCGTGATCGCGCAGCGGCCGACGTGCCCCTGGGGGACGACGACCGCCTCCCCCACCCGGATGCGCCGGCCGATCCACTCGTCCTCCGCGTGTGCGTCCGGCCCCTCGATCACGAAGTTCATCCGGAAGCGCCGCTCGTCGAGCCTCTCCACGCTCAGCTCGTTCGCGAGCGCGCCCAGCGAGGCGGCGGCGAGCAGCGTCGTGGCGCCGCCGCGGCCACGGTCTGGTGCCGTGTGCTCTGCGGCGACGAGTCGAACCGGCTCGCGGAGAAGCTCCGAGAGCGCGTCGTCCCACGGCCCGGGCACGACGCGGGCCGGCCGCGCCGCGTGGTGGAACGTGGTCGTGATCGTCTCGCGCCGCTCGGCGACCCCCGAGACGCGCGCGCCGTCCGCGAACGTCAGGGTCAGCTCGTTCGTCGGGTCGTCGTAGCCGGCGTGCACGAGCTGCAGCGGTCCGCGGCGTCCCTTGTTGCTCACGAGCAGGTTGCGCTCGTCGACGAGATAGAAGCGCCGGTCGCCGCGTACGCCGTCCTCGAGCAGCTGGACCTCGTCGGGATGCTCGAGCGCGAGCGCCTTCACCGGCGTCATCGAGATCCACGAGATGCGCACGTCACAACGTTAGCTGTGTGCTGTACGGGCCCTTCCCCGCGAGCACGGCGGCGCCGGCGCGGGCGGCGAGCGTGAGCGCCTCCGCCTGCCCGTCGCCGCGGGCGAGGGCGAAGCAGAGTGCCGCCGCGAACGAGTCGCCCGCTCCGTAGCTGTCGACGACGGGACTCCGAAGCGGCACGGCGGGGAAGGGAACGCCGTTCACGGTGCCCCCGTCGGCGCCGGCGGTGAGCACGACGGTCCGGGCCGCGACCGACGCGTCGTGGCGCTCGCCGGGGTCGTTGGCGCTGCCGACGAGCAGGTCGAGGGGCACACCGGCCGCCAGAAGCGTCGGCTGCTCCCGGAGCGTGGCCGCGAGGAAGCGAGCGCGGCGCGCAGCGCGGAGGACCTCGGGCTCGCCGGCCACGAAGAAGATCGCGTCGTAGCCGTCCAGCGGCAGGGCGCCGCGTGGCAGGAGCTTGTCGCCGAGCACCGTGATCGTGCGCTCGCCGGCGCCGTCGACGTGGGTCCATGCACGCCGGGTGGCGCCGAAGCGCTGTGCGTGGACGTCGATCCCGAGCTCGGCGAGCCGCCGCTCGGCTCGCTCGCCGAGCGCGTCCTCGCCGAGCGCGGTGAAGAGCTCGCAGCG
>JBOGZX010000371.1:0-2989 GCA_050697615.1 Gaiellaceae bacterium | reverse complement strand
AGCATCTCCGGCGTGACCTCTTCGATCACCAGCGGCTCCCGCGTCTCCATCACGTGCTTACGGAAGCCGAGCGGCGGGATGGGCTCGTCCGGAAACCGCACGCCGCGCTCGATCGCGTACGGGAAATGGATCATGGCCGACGAGGACTCGTAGATGCCGATGTCGACGACCTGCGCGTCGAAGACCTCCTGGAGCTTGTCGCCGACGACGTCGTAGATCGCCTGCAGCTCGAGCTCGCCGGCGAGCGCGGCCTGGACGCTGTTGATCAGCGCGAGCTCGGCGTTCCGCTGCCGTGTCTCCTCGATCGCGCGGGCGCGTGAGAGCGCGGCGCCGACGTGCTGGCCGACGAACGCGAGCAGCTCCTTGTCCTGCTCCGTGTATCGGACGTCCTTCGTGTACGACTGGACGACGAGGACGCCGACCGTCCGCCCTTCGACCCGAAGCGGGACGCCGAGCCAGCTCGACTCCTCCGTAGTCACGCCGATCAGCTCGATCTCGCCCTGGCTGATCAGGTCGAGATGCCGCTCGTACGAGATCAGCTGCGGCTCGCCGGTGCGGAGCACGTACGCCGTGACGCCCCGCGCATCGCCGCTGCCGAACTCGTCCCACCGGTTCGGGTCGGGGACGAACTCGTCGACCTCGTCGACGAAGTAGGGCCAGCTGATCAGCCGGCGCTCGTCGTCGTACAGCGCGATGAAGAAGTTGTTCGCGTACATGAGCTCGCCCACGATGGCGTGCACCTCGCGGTAGAACTCCTGCAGGTCCTGCGCCGAGCTCGCGAGCTCGGCGATCCGGTACAGCGCTGCCTGAACGTGCTCGGCGCGTCCTCCCTCGGCAGGCGCGGTCACGCGGATTCGTCCTCGGGCCACAGCATGAAGCCCAGTATCGTCGGCTGCGACGAGCCCGTCCAGCGCGCTGCGTTGTGCATGCGATCCCGCACTGGACGCGAACACGTGTTCGTAGTAGCGTCGACGGCGTGCAACTCCGGCTGGACGCCGCCGACCGCCTCGTGGAGCTGGTGGAGGAGCGGCGCGGGCCCGTGCCCGCCGACGAGGCCGCCCGTACGGTGCTCCGCCTCGGGCGCGCCGTTTCCGTCGGGCTCGCGCGCTCGCTGCTCGACGAGGCGGTCTCGAGCGACGCGCGGCTCCGCTGGGCCGGCGACCTCGTCACGGCGGCCGCGCCTGCCGGCGAGGAGCTGTTGCTCGAGGAGGCCACCTTCGTCGTCTTCGACCTCGAGACGACCGGCCTGCGGCCGGCGACCGCACGGCCGTGCGAGCTCGGCGCCGTGAGGGTGCGGGCGCTCGCGCTCGAGGAGCGGTTCCAGACGCTCGCGAATCCGGGCGCTCCGTTGCAGCCCGCCGTCGCCGCCCTGACCGGCCTGCGCGACCCCGAGCTCCGCCGGGCGCCGCCGGTCGCCGCGGCGGTCAGGCGCTTTCTCGAGTTTGCCGGCGACGGCGTCCTCGTGGCCCACAACGCCCGCTTCGACATGGCGTTCCTCGACAACGAGACGGTGCGCCTGACGGGCCGGCGGGTCGCCTCGAGCGTGATCGACACGGTCGGGCTCGCACGGAAGCTGCTGGGCCGCGGGCCGGCGAACCTCGCGGCGCTGTCGCACCGCTTCGTCACGGACGCGCGGCCCTGCCACCGCGCGCTGCCCGACGCGGAGGCGACCGCGGAGATCCTGCTGTGCCTGATCGGGATGGCGCAGGAGCGCGGTGCGCGCACCGTCTCCGACCTGGGCGAGCTCGCCGCGACGCGGCCGCGGCGGGTGCATCGGAAGCGCTCGCTCGCGTTCGGCGCGCCGCAGCGCCCCGGCGTCTACCTGTTCCGCGATGCGCACGAGCAGGTGCTGTACGTGGGTCGCGCGCGCGACCTGCGCGCCCGGCTGCGCTCGTACTTCCGCTCCGACCGCCAGCGGCCGGCCGTCGAGAGCGCCCTCGGCGCACTCGAGCGGATCGAGTGGCGGGTGCTCGGCTCGGAGCTCGAGGCGGCGCTCGAGGAGCTCCGGCTGATCCGGGAGCTGCGGCCGCCGGCCAACGCGCGGTCGGCACGGCCCGACCGGTACGTCTACCTCAGGCGGCGCGGCGACGGGGTCGTCTGCTCGGCGGCTCCGACCGAGCTCGGGCCGGTGACGAGCCGGCGCCGCGCGCACCTCGCGGCCCGCGCGCTGCAGGGCGTCGAGTGGGAGAGGGTCGACGACGCGCTGCCGCCGCTGAGGGCGAAGCTCCACCGGCTCGCCCGCGACCTGCGCTTCGAGGACGCCGCCCGCCTGCGCGACCGGATCGCGGCGTGCGAACAGGTGGCGCGCGAGCTCGCCGAGCTGGAGCGGCTTCGCGGGCTCGCCGTCTGCGTCGTCGCCCCCGGCGAACGGGAGGGGACGCGTCGCGGCTTCTACGTCGCGCGGGGCCAGGTGGTCTGCTGCAGGCCGTTCCACGGCCCGAACGGGCTCGAATGGCGAGCGGGGCTCGCCGCCGTCGCGCGCGCCGAGCCGACGCTCGCTCCCGACGCCGCAGACGACCTGCGGGCCGTCGGCGCCTTTTTGCGGCGGCCGCCGCCCGAGCTCGAGGTCTTCTCGCTCGTACACTCCGGGGCGTGGAAGAGCTCCGCGAACGCGCCGTCGGCGACGGCTGGCGGAAGCTCGTCGCGGACGGCGTGACCGCCGCCCCCGTCGTGCTCCGGCGCGGCCCTGCCGTGAAGATCGTCGACGGCCCGCGCACCGAGACGGTCCCGCGGGAGGACTGGCCGGCGCGGCTCGACGCCCTCCTCGAGGACGCCCGGAACGTCCACCTGCTCTCACCCGCCGGCGACCTGCACGCCCGCCGGACGAAGAAAGGCGCCTGGCTCGTCTCTCGCGCCCGCCCCTCGTCGCCTGCGAGTGCGGACGACCGGCACGACCGCGCGCCGCGACGCCTGCTGCCGGGCGGCCATCCGCTCTTCGCCGCGACGAGAATCTCGCGCGACAAGGAGCGGCAGGTCCAGCACTACGTCG
>JBOGZX010000370.1:0-10891 GCA_050697615.1 Gaiellaceae bacterium | reverse complement strand
ACCGATCGCGCATCGATTCCAACCAGCTCGGCCGTGTCCGGGTCGTCCGCCGTCGCACGCAGCTCGCGGCCCGTTCGGGTACGGGAGAGGAACAGCTGCAGCCCACCGAGGACGACAACCGCCAGGCCCAGGATCAGGGCGGCAAACGCGGAAATGGTGGTGCTGCTCGTCACCTTCCAACTCCAGACCCCGAGCCGGCCCGGGTCGAGGGACTGCGAGTTCGGGGAGAAGAAGCGCTGCAGCAGGTTGCCGATGATGATCAGCAGGCCGAACGTCGTCAGCAGCGGCACGAGCTGGCTCGCGCGGAGGCTGCGCTCCAGCAGCGTCCGCTGCAGCACGTAGCCGACGATCAGCGCGCCCGGCAGGATCGGGGCGATCGCGAGGTACGGCGAGATGCCGGCGTGGTCGACGAGCAGCACGGCCATGTACGCGCCGACGAGCGCGAGCGAGCCGTGCGCCAGATTGATGATCCTCATCACGCCGAACATCAGCGACAGACCCGTCGCGAGCAGCGCATAGACGCCGCCGAGCAGGATTCCCTGCACGATCGCATTCACCCAACTCACGCGCGCCCCTCGCCGGCCGACCGCTCTCCGCTCCGGAGCCGGCGAAGCCGGCCCCTGCGCTCCGGCTCCGGCCGGCCCACGCCGGCGGCTCCCGGACCGGCCGTTGAGCGTCTCACGCGGTGGCTCCTTCGGGACGGCGGAGGCCGAAGTACGCCTCGGTCATCCGCTCGCGGCTCAGCTCCGACGGCGCGCCCTCGAGCACGATCCGGCCCTCGAGCATGCAGGCGACCCGGTCGGCGACCTTCAGCGCGCGCGACAGGTCCTGCTCCACGAGCACCAGCGTCGCACCCCCGTCGATCAGCACCTGCAACGACCGGTAGACGGCCTCGACGGCGACCGGAGCGAGGCCCAGCGAGACCTCGTCGAGCAGCAGGATGCGCGGGTTCGTCATCAGCGCACGCCCGATCGCGGTCGCCTGCTGCTCGCCCCCCGAGAGTGTTGCGGCACGCCTGTGGCGCAGCGGCACGAGCAGCGGGAACGCCTCGAGCACCGACTCCACGTTCCACGGGCCGGGCCGCCGCTTCGCCGAGGCGACGAGCAGGTTCTCCTCGACCGTCAGGGCGGAGAAGAGCCGCCGGCCTTCCGGAACGAGCGCGATGCCGAGGCCGACCCGCTTGTGCGCGGGAACGCGCGTGATCTCCTCGCCGCCGAGCAGGATCCGACCTGCGCTCGGCCGGTGCGCGCCCGCGATCGTGCGCAGCAGCGTCGTCTTGCCGGCCCCGTTCGCGCCGACGAGCGCGAGCGTCTCGCCCTCGGAGACGCTCAACGACACGTCGCGCACCGCGTGCAGCAGGCCGTGGCGGGCCTCCAGCGACTCCACCGTCAACAGCGTCATGCGACGGCGCTCCCGAGGTAGGCGTCGATCACGGCGGCGTCGGCCATGACTGCTGCCGGATCGCCGTCGGCGATCACGCGGCCCGCATCCATGCAGACGAGCCGGTCGATCGCCTGCACGAGTACGCGCACGATGTGCTCGATCCACACGATCGCGATTCCCTGCCGTCGCAGCTCCCGGATCGTCTCGACGAGCCGCGATGCCTCCTCGTCGGTGAGCCCTGCGCCGATCTCGTCGAGCAGCAGCACGTCCGGGTCGGTCGCGAGCGCGCGGGCAAGCTCGAGACGCTTGCGGTGCAGCAGGCCGAGGCTCTCGGCGCGCCGGTTCGCGACGTCGAGCAACTCGCAGAGCTCGAGCACCTCGACGCAGCGCTCGTGGGCCTGGCGGCCTCGCCGGCGGGAGCCGCTCGACGCGCCGACGAAGACGTTCTCGAACACGGTCATCGCGCCGAAGGGCTTCGGCACCTGATGGGCGCGCGCAACCCCGAGCCGGCAGCGCGCCGCGGCGCCCGTCGAGGTGACGTTCGAGCCGCGCAGGAGCACGCGCCCCGCGTTCGCGCGCTGCGAGCCGGCGAGCACGCTCAGCAGCGTCGTCTTGCCGGCGCCGTTCGGACCGACGATGCCGATCGCCTCGCCCGCGCCGACCGAGAAGTCCACGTCGTCGAGCACGACGAGCGCGCCGAAGCGCTTCCCGACGCCCTCCGCCTGCAGGATCGGACCCGCGGTCGCGCTCAAACCGGCCGACCCCTCTTTTGCGACTTCGCCGACCCGTCGCATCGACACATCTTGCAGGCGCAGGACAGGACGCCGGTGAGAACACGACTCGTTCTCACCGGCGTCCCTCGTGCCCCCCGGTGAACAGGCTTACCTGTACGGCTTCAGGTGTGTCTGGATGCGGACGTGCGGGTCGTCAGAGTGCTCGCACAGCAGGAAGTCGAGCGGGAACTTGCCCTTCGACTTCACCCACTGCCCACCGATGATCGGCGTGCGCACGACGTTCGGGACCGGGTTCTTCGCACCGCCGGTACCCCAGTGGAGGTGGCCCAGCGACGTCGTCACCTTGAGGTGCTTCATCGCGTTCGCCACCTTGGTCTTGTCCTTCGGGTCGCCGCTCGCCTTGAGCGCAGCCGCGGCGACGTCGAAGAGCGCCAGCGAGGCGCCGAGCTGCTGGTTCCACTGGCGCCCGGTCTTCTTCGTGTAGCCGTCGCCGATCTGCTTCGACGACAGGCCGGTCAGCGGCGAGGTGTACGGGAAGTGGGGCGTCCAGTACGCGCCGCTCGCGAGCCCGGGGCCGAGCTTGCCGAGAATCGACACCTGCGACGGGAACAGGCCGGTCTTTGCGATCTGCGCGATCTTCACCATGTTCGTGTAGCCCTGCTGGGCTGCCTGCCGCCACAGCGTCGTGAAGTCCGGCGGGATCTGGGCGCACTGGAAGATCTGGCAGTTGTTCTTCTTGTAGACCGAGATCAGCTTCGTGTAGTCGGTCGTGCCGTCCTGGTAGGCGCCCGGGTCGAAGATCTTGTAGCCGGCCTTCTCGAGGAACGGCCCGAGGCTCTCGCGGAACGCGTTGCCGTCGGCGTCGTTCGGCCACATCACTCCGACGCGCTTGTTGGTCTTCACCTGCGGCCACAGGTGCGTGTAGGCGATCCCGAAGTCCTCGCCGCCGAAGCAGAAGAGGAACGAGTACTTGAACGGGGAGGGCTTGCCGGGCTTCGCGCCACGGCCGTAGTACCACGACTGCCACGGCACGATCGTGGCGATCGACGGCACCTGGGCCGCCTCCGCCGCATCGGAGGCGGGGTTGACCGACTCGGGAGTCGACGTCGCGAGCAGCAGGTCGACGTTCTCGCTGTGGATCAGGTCGTTCGCGACCTGCGCGCAGCGCGCCGGGTTCGACTGGCTGTCCTTCGAGACGATCTGGACGTCGTAGTGGGTGCCGCCGATCGCGAGCCCCTTCGCGAACGCCTTCTTCGCGAGGCCGATGATGTACGCGTCGCCCTCGCCGAAGCCGGCGGCGGGGCCGGTGATGGGGCTGACGAAGCCGAGCTTGATCGTGTTTGCGGCGGCGGCCGACGTGCCCTTCGCACGGGCCCACGCCGCGGTCGGAATCGCCCCGGAGAGCGCGACCCCTCCGGCGCCGACGCCCGCGCGCTTCAGCAACTCGCGCCTCGAGATTCCCTGATTCGTCGCCTTGCCCTCGCTCTCGTCGGACACAACGCCTCCTGGATCGCCGGTGGATTCGCTGCGCCCGACGCTACGCCCGACCCTGTCCATTTGTCAAGACCGTGTTCTAGTATGCGGGACGTGGAGCCGCACCTCACAGCCGCCGCCGGCGGGACGCCCGCCTACTCGCAGTCGCTGGAGCGCGGCCTCGCCATCCTCTCCGCCTTCCGCTCGGGCCGCCCGCTGCTCGGCGTCAGCGAACTCGGCCGGGAGGTCGGCCTCGGCCGCTCGACGACTCACCGCTACGTGGCGACCCTGGCGATGCTCGGCTACCTGTTCCAGGACCCGGCGACGAAGAAGTACCGGCTCGGCCCACGCGTGCTCGATCTCGGGTTCTCGGCGATCAACTCGATGGAGCTGCGCGAGATCTGCGCCCCGCACCTGCAGCAACTCAGCGACGAGACCGGCTACACGGTCAACATGGCCATCCTCGACGGCACGGACATCGTCTATGTCGAGCGCTGCCGCAGCGCACGCACCGGCCAGCGCGAGATCGACCTGAACCTGCACGTCGGCTCGCGGATGCCGGCGTACTGCACGTCGATGGGCAAGGTGCTACTCGCCTACCTCTCGCCGGAGCAGCGCGACGCGGTGCTCGCCGGCACCGAGCTGAGCCGCCGCGGCCCGAACACGCTCACCACGGGCGACGAGCTTGCGGCCGAGCTGGAGCACGTGCGCCGGGAGGGCCTCGCGATCAACAACGAGGAGCTCGCGTACGGCCTGCGCTCGATCGCCGCGCCGGTGCGCGGGCAGGGGGGCGAGGTCGTCGCCGCGATCAACCTGGCGGTACACAGCTCGATGGTCTCGATGGAGGAACTCGTCGCCAAGCTCAGCCCGGCCCTGATCCGCGCGGCGGCCGAGATGTCCGCGCGCGCCGGCTACCGGCCCACGAGCTTGTAACAGACTGTTACTTGGGCCGGGCTCGTTCCGCCGCGAGGACGCTTGTAACAGACTGTTACTTGGCGGTTGCTCGAGCCGCCGCTCGCTCGAGGCCGAGCAGGCGGGCGGCGTTCTCCTTCAGGATCAGCGGACGCACCTCGTCGCGGAAGCCGGCCTGCTCGAAGTCGGCGAGCCAGCGGTCCGGCGTGATCATCGGATAGTCGGAGCCGAACAGCACCCGGTCGGAGAGCAGCGTGTTCGCGTACTGGACGAGCTGCGGCGGGAAGTACTTCGGCGACCAGCCGGATAGGTCGATGTAGACCTGCCGCTTGTGCAGCGCCACCGAGATCGCCTCGTCCTGCCAAGGAAAGGACGGATGCGCGAGCACGATCGTCAGCTCGGGGAAGTCGACCGCAACGTCGTCGACGTGGATCGGGTTCGAGTACTTCAGCCGGATGCCGCCGCCGCCCGGCAGTCCCGACCCGATCCCCGAGTGGCCCGTGTGGAAGAGCGCGGGCACCCCTGCCTCGGCGATCGCCTCGTAGAGCGGGTAGGCGGCGCGGTCGTTGGGGAAGAACGCCTGGATGTTCGGGTGGAACTTGAAGCCGCGCACGTCGTAGTCGCGGATCAGCCGCCGAGCCTCCTGGACGCCACGCACACCTCGACCCGGGTCGATCGACGCGAACGGGATCAGCACGTCGGGATTGGCCGCGGCCGCCTCGAGAATCTCCTCGTTTCGCACCGCCGGTCGCCCTGTCTTCGTCTCGGCGTCCACGGTGAAGACGACGGCGGCCATGTTCCGCTCGCGGTAGTAGGCGGCGACGTCGTCGGCGGTGGGAAGGCCGCCGCCACGGAAGTACTCGCCCGCCGCCTCGCGCCATTCCGGCTTGAGGCCGTCCTCCCCCGTGCGGCGGGACACCTCGGCGTGCGTGTGCACGTCGATCGCGACAACCTTGTCAACATCGATCATGGGCGGCGAGACTACCTGCATGCACGCACGCGCCAAAGGCCCCAACCTTGCCTCGCTGCTGACCGACGCGGCGCGGTCGGATGCTCGGCGGCCCGCGCTCGTCGCCGGCGGCGAGACCGTCGACTACGGCGAGCTCGAAGCGCGCGCGGCGCGGTTCGCGGGACTGCTGCGATCGCACGGCGTCGAGGCCGGCGACCGGGTCGCGATCCTGCTGCCGAACGCGCCCGCTTTCGTCGAGGCCTACTTCGGCGCGCTCCGCCTCGGCGCGATCGTCGTACCCCTGAACCACCTGCTCAAGCGAGGCGAGATCGAGCATCGACTCGCCGACTCCGGCGCGCGCCTGCTGGTAGCGCCGCCCGAGCGGGGCGAGGGCTCGGTCGAGCATCTCGACCCCTGCGCGGCCGTCGACGCCCCGCCGGCCGAGGAGCTCGCGCGCGTCGAGCCCGGCGACACCGCGGTGATCCTCTACACCTCCGGCACGACGGGCGGGCCGAAGGGCGCCCAGCTGACGCACTCGGGCCTCCGCACCGTCGCGACGACGCTCGGCACACTGCTCGGAGTCAGGTCCGACGACGTCGTCTTCGGCGCGGCGCCGCTCGCGCACGTCTTCGGCCAGTCGGCAGCGATGAACATGACGATCGCGGCCCGCGCGTCGGTCGCCCTCGTCGAGCGCTTCGACGCGGCGGCGTGCCTCGAGCTGATCGCCCGCGAGCGCGTGCAGGTCTTTCTCGGCGTGCCGACGATGTGCATGGCGCTGCTCGCGGCAGCCGACGGTCTCGACACGGTTCCGAGCATCCGCGTCGCGCACTGCGGCGGCTCGCCGATGCCGGTCGAGGCGCTACGCGCCTTCGCCGAGCGGTTCGACTGCAACGTCCTGGAGGGCTACGGGCTCAGCGAGGCGGCCGGCACCGTCACGAGCCACCGTCTCGGCCGGCCGGTCAAGCCGGGATCGGTCGGCGAGCCGATCGAGGGGACCGAGGTCGCGATCCCGGATGTCGTCGACGGGCTCGGAGAGGTGCTCGCGCGGGGGCCGGGGGTCATGCGCGCCTACTGGCGCAACGATGCCGGGACGCGGGCAGCGCTCTCGGCCGACGGCTGGCTCTCCACCGGCGACATCGGCTACCTCGACGACGACGGCTACCTCTTCCTCGTCGACCGCAAGAAGGACGTGATCATCCGGGGCGGCTACAACGTCTATCCACGCGAGGTCGAGGAGGTGCTCTACCGGCACCCGGCGGTACGCGAGTGCGCCGTCGTCGGAGTTCCCGACCCGCTGCTCGGCGAGGAGGTGATCGCGCTCGTCGTCGCCCGCGAAGGCAACGACGCCGATCCGACGGAGCTGCAGTCGTACGTGCGCGAGCGGATCGCGGCGTATAAGTACCCACGACGGATCGTCGTCGTCGACGACCTGCCGCACGGGCCCAGCGGCAAGGTGCTGCGCCGGGAGATCGACCTCGCCGCGCTGCGCGTCGATCTCGACCAAACGAAAGGAGCCTGATTTGTCGCTTCGCACGTCTCCCCCGTTCCGCGCAGACCACGTCGGCAGCCTGCTGCGCCCGAAGCACGTCCTGCAGGCACGCGACGACCTCGCCGCGGGCACGATCGACGCCGCCGAGTTGCGCGCGATCGAGGACGACGCGATCCGCGAGGTCGTCCGGATGCAGGAGGACGTCGGCCTGCAGTCGGCGACCGACGGCGAGTTCCGCCGCGCCTCGTGGCACATGGACTTCATCTACGCGCTCGACGGGATGAGCAAGGCGCCGGGGGACATGAAGGTGGAGTTCCGAAATGCCGAAGGCACGCTCGCCTTCACGCCGGCGGCGCTGCAGATCGACGGCAAGATCGGGCTGTCACAGACGATCTTCGGCGACGACTTCCGGTTCCTGCAGGCGAACGCCCACGGCGTGACGCCGAAGCTGACGATCCCCTCGCCGAGCATGGTCCACTACCGCGGGGGCCGCGCGGCGATCGACCCCGGCGTGTATCCCGACCTCGACGGCTTCTGGGCCGACCTCACAGCGGCCTACCGCGAGGAGGTGCGGCGGCTCGGCGAGCTCGGCTGCACCTACCTGCAGCTCGACGACACGAGCCTGGCGTACCTGAACGACCCGCACCAGCGCGCGTACATGGAGTCGATCGGCGGCGACCCGGATCGCCAGCACGTGGAGTACATCCGCCACATCAACGAGGCTCTCGCCGGCCGGCCCGCCGGAATGGCGGTGACGACGCACATGTGCCGCGGCAACTTCCGCTCGTCCTGGGTCGCGGAGGGGAACTACGAGTTCGTCGCCGAGGCGCTGTTCAACGAGCTCGACGTCGACGGTTTCTTCATGGAGTGGGACGACGAGCGGTCGGGCGGCTTCGAGCCGCTGCGCCTCGTGCCGCCCGGCAAGCTCGTCGTGCTCGGGCTCGTCACGACGAAGCGGGGCGACCTCGAGCAGAAGGACGACCTGAAGCGCCGGCTCGAGGAGGCGAGCAGGTTCGTCCCGCTCGAGCAGCTGTGCCTGTCGCCGCAGTGCGGGTTCTCGTCGACCGTCGAGGGCAACGTCCTCGGCTACGACGACGAGGTGGCGAAGCTGCGCCTGATCGTCGAGACAGCGGCGGAGGTCTGGGGATAGCAGGGCTCGGCGACCTGCTCGAGCTTCTACACGGCGCGGGCCGCTCGTTCGAGACCGCGCGCGTGGCCGCCGTGCACCGGATCGACGCGGAAGCCTCGCGGCGCGCGATGAAGCGGTGGCAGCAGGGACGGCGGCAGTCGCGCGTCATGTTCTCTTCGGCCGCCGGGAACGAAGAGGCTCCGCGCGTGCGCGAATGGACGACGCGACTCTGGCTGCAGCGGCCGGACCGCATGCGCGAGGAGACGACGGACGAGCATCCGCGCTACGGGGTGCGGGTCGGCGAGACGTGGTGGATGTACAGCGAAGGGTCGGGCGCGCTGACGAACGAAGGCGATCCTCATCACAACGCCGGGATCGGCCAGGAGCTGCAGGCGCTGCTCGAGCCCTCGCCGCTGATCCCGCACTTCGACTTCGAGGTCGAGGGGGAGACCGAGCACGTCGGACGACGCAGCCTGCACGCCCTCGGCCGCCAGCGCGAGTTGCCGGACTCGCACCACCTCTTCTTTCCCGGTCTGACACCGGGCACGAACTGCATCGACCTGCTCGTCGACGTCGAGCGGGGCGTGCTGTTGCGGCTCGTGAGCCTGCTCGACGACGAAGCGATCTCGACGATCGAGGTGCAGGAGATCGCTTTCGACGAGCCTCTCGACCCGGACCTCTTCGTCTTCGTGCCGCCCGAGGGCGAGGAGCTGCAGCGAACGAGTGACCGGCACGCGATGCGCGACCTGTCGCTCGAGGAGGTGGCGCAGCAGGCCTCGTTCCCCGTCTTCGCCGCCTCCGGCCTCGACGCCGGCTGGCGGCTGCGCGCGCTGCACCTGAAGCCCGACCGCCGGCAGCGCACCGAGCAGGTGCATCTTCGCTACTCGCGCGACGACGCGACGCACTCGTTCGGGATCAACGAGCAGCCCGCCCAGGATCCTGCCTTCTTCGCGACCGTGCGCGAGCCGGAGCGGGTCGAGCGAGACGGGCGGGAGCTCTTCGTCGTCCGGCCACACGACGACTCGCCGCTCGCCGCCGTGCGGCTGACGCGCGAGGGCACGGCGATGGAGCTGATCTCCGACAACCTCGACGCCGACGCGCTGCTCGAGATCGCCGCCCGGCTCAAACGATGGGAGTAGCCGAGCGCGCCAGATCGAAGCGCTCGTGCACCGCCGCCACCGCCGCCTCGACGTCGCGCTCGTGCACCACGCACGAGATGCGGATCGACGAGGTCGAGATGATCGCGATGTTGATTCCCGCCTCCGCCAGCGCGTCTAACATGTCGGCGGCGACGCCCGGGTCGGTCTTCATCCCCGCGCCGACGAGCGACACCTTCGCGATCGCCCGGTCGGAGACGACGCCGGCGGCGCCGGTGCGGCGTGCGACGTCGCGCAGGATCGCCTCCGCGCGCGCAAGGTCGTTCTCCGGGAGCGTGAACGAGATGTCCGTGCGACCCTCCGCCGAGACGTTCTGCACGATCATGTCGACGTTCACACCCGCGTCCGCGAGCGGGCGGAAGACCGCCGCCGCGACGCCCGGGCTGTCGGGAACGCCCGCCACCGTGACCTTCGCCTCCGAGGTGTCGTGTGCGACTCCCGAGACGATCGCGCGTTCGAGCATGTCCTCCTCCTTCACGATCCAGGTCCCCTCCGCGTCGCCGAACGACGAGCGGACGTGGATGGGGACGTCGTTGTTGCGCGCGTATTCGACCGACCGGAGCATCAGCACGCGCGCGCCGCACGCCGCCAGGTCGAGCATCTCCTCGTAGGAGAGCGAGCCCAGCTTGCGGGCGCCGGGCACGAGCCGCGGGTCGGCGGTGTAGATGCCGTCGACGTCGGTGTAGATCTCGCAGACGTCGGCGTCGAGCGCGGCCGCGAGCGCGACCGCCGTCGTGTCGGAGCCGCCGCGCCCGAGGGTCGTCACCTCGAGCCCGGTCGACACGCCCTGGAAGCCGGCGACGATCGCGATCTTCCCCTCCTCCAGCGCGTCGCGGACGCGGTCGACGCGCATCTCGACGATCCGCGCCTTGCCGTGGCTGACGTCGGTGACGATCCCCGCCTGCGAGCCGGTGAACGAGATCGCGGCGAGGCCGAGGTCGTTCAGCGCGATCGAGAGCAGCGCGACCGAGATCCGCTCGCCGGCCGTGAGCAGCACGTCGAGCTCGCGCGGGTGCGGATCGTCGGAGATCTCGCGGGCCAGGTCCAGCAGATCGTCCGTCGTGCTGCCCATCGCGGACACGACGACGCACACCTGCGCGCCGGACGCAGCGGTGGCGGCGATCCGCCGCGCGACCTCCTTGATCCGCTCGGAGTCGCCGACCGAGGTGCCGCCGAACTTCTGGACGATCAGCGCCATGGTCAGACGCTAGCGCATTGGTTCAAAAAGGAAAGTGATAGGATCGCGGGCGCCGTGGCGGAGATCCGCATCCCTCCAGTCCTGCGTGCCGAGGCGGGCGGCAATCGCACCGTGGGGGTCGAGGCGACGACGGTGCGAGAGGCGCTCGCCGGCCTCGTCGAGACCTTCCCCGGGCTGCGCGAGCGGATCGTCGAGGGCGACGGCGTCCCGTCGTTCCTGAACGTCTTCGTCGACGGCGACGACATCCGCCTGCTCGACGGCCTCGAGACGAGGCTCGAGCCGGCGTCGAAGATCCTGCTGCTCCCCGCCGTCGCCGGCGGCTAGTGATGTGGCCGGTAACGTTGCCCGGTTCCTGGGTCGTGAGCACCAAGCGATGCAAGGACGCAGGGAGTGGCCATAGCCTGCCTATGGACACGACCGAGGACGCGGCAGCGCGCAGTATGACCCGAGACCCAGGGACCCGGCGA
>JBOGZX010000369.1:0-7433 GCA_050697615.1 Gaiellaceae bacterium | reverse complement strand
CGAGCGTGTTGACGATCCCGAACAGGCTGATCACGATCGAGAGCGAAAGCAGGACGTAGAGCAGGTTCAGAAGGATGTTGATGCCGCTCTCCTGCTGCTTCTTGAACTCGCTCTCCGTCTGCACCTTTGCGTCGGGGAACGACGCGAGGGCGGTCGACAGCCTCGCCGTGTTCGCGTCGGTGACGCCGCCGCGCATCAGGACGAACGCGTAGACGTTCTGCGGGTTCTGGTAAGTACGGTCGAACAGCGCGGTGGAGATCGACACGGTGCCGAACGGCGAGCCGCCCTTGGGTGACTTGAAGACGCCGGCGATCTTCAGCCGCAGCCGCTTGCCCGCGGGCGTGAGCAGCGAGATCGGCGAGCCGAGCGACAGTTGGTGCTTCTTCGCGTAGTCCGAGTCCACGAACGCGCCGTCGCCGCCGAGCTCGGCCGGCACCCGAGGGCCGCCCTGCTGCCACGTCACGTTGATCACGCGCCCGACCGTGGGCGAGACGCCGGTGATGCCCGTGTTGTGACCGAGCACGCGGGCCTGCCCGGCTCGCACGCCGGACACCGCCTGGACGCCGGCGACCTTCTTCACCGCCTGCTCGGAGGCCACGCCCGTGGGCGTGAAGCCGTTCTCGGACGTGATCGCGTAGTCGGCCTTGAACTGCTTGTCGACCGAGCTCTCGAAGGTCGACTTCAGGCCCTGCGCGAGCACGCCGACTGCCGTGACGAGCGCGAGGCCGATCATCAGCGCCGCGGCGGTCGAGGCGGTGCGCGCCGGGTTCCGCATCGCGTTGTCGCGGGCGAGCGCGCCGGCCGCGCCGCCGAGCTTGGCGGCGGGCCAGCCGAGCACCTTCGCGAGCGCGGGGACGAACTTCGGGGCGATCAGCGCCGTCCCGACGAACACGACCACCACGCCCAGACCGACGAGGAGCAGCCTCATCGTGCCGGAAATGCCCTTGTCGAGCGCGCCGACGAGGAGCAGCGCGAGCCCGATCGTCAGGGTGACGAGCGAGACCGGCAGCCCGAACCGGGCGAGCCGCGACGGCGGCAGGACTCCCTCGCGCACGGCCGCGATCGGCTCGACGCGGGTGGCGCGAATCGCCGGCATCAGGCTCGCCAGCAGCGTCACGACCGTGCCGACGACGAGCGAGACGACGATCGTGCGCGTCGAGAACACGGTGCCGGCGCGGGGCAGGTCGATGCCGGCGGTCTTGAAGAGCGCGTTGAGCCCCTTCGCCAGGCCGAGCCCGGCGAACAGGCCGACGACGGACGCGAGCACGCCGATGATCAGGCCCTCGCTGAGCACCGACGAGAGCACCTGCCGGCGGGTCGCGCCGAGCGTCCGGAGCGTCCCGAACTCCCGCGCACGCTGCGCGATCGTGATCGAGAGCGTGTTGGCGATCACGAAGATGCCGACGAAGAGCGCGATCCCGCCGAACGCGAGCAGGAACTTCTGCAACACGCTCGTGAAGCCGGCGACGTCCTGCCCCGACTTCTTCGCCTGCGCGTGGCCGGTCCTCACCTGCGTCGCGGGCGGGAGCACCTGCTGGATCTGCGAGACGAGCTCCGCGGGCGTCACGCCCGGCTTCGCCGCGACGTCGATCTCGTCCAGCATCCCCTGCTTGTGGAAGAGGCGCGCGGCAGTGACCGGGTCGAAGACGGAGATCGTCGCGCCGCCGATCGACGAGACGCCGCCGAGCTTCGCGATCCCCGTGATCCGGAACTGCTGGACCGGCCCGCGCGCGATCACGCCGATCGTCTGCCCGACCTCGTAGTGCTTCTTCGACGCCGTGCCCGAGTCGATCGCGATCTCGCCGTCGCGCGTCGGCCACCTGCCCGACTCGAGCACGAGCGGGTTGAAGCGCTGGTTCGACTTCGGGTCGACGCTGAACGCGAGGCCGGGCGCTCCGCCGGAGGAGATCACCTTGCCGTTGCGGCCGACGAGCTGGTCCTGATCGCCGATCCCGCCGGCCGCGTCCGCCACTCCCGGCAGCGCCTTCACCTTCGGCAGCAGCGAGACGGAGAACGACGGCGGGGTCGTGCTGCTGCCGCCGATCGCGCTGCGGCCGGTGATCACGGCGTCGGTGTCCTTGTAGACGCTCGTGAAGACCGCGTCGAACCCGGCCTTGATCGTGTCGGTGAGGACGTAGGTTCCGCTCACCATCGCGACGCCCAGGACGATCGCGAGCGCTGTGAGTGCGGCGCGGAGCTTCCGCCCCGCCAGGCCCTTCAGCGCGACCCTGCGCACGCTACGAGTCCAGACCCTGCATGACGGCGAGGACCTCCGCCGACGTGATCTCCTTGCGGTCCTCGACGATCAGTCCGTCCGCGAGGAAGAGCACACGGTCGGCGATCGCCGCGGCACGCGAGTCGTGGGTGACCATCACCGTCGTCTGCCCGTAGCTGTCGACCGAGTCGCGCATCAGCTCGAGGATCTCGCCGCTCGTCTTCGAGTCGAGGTTTCCGGTCGGCTCGTCGGCGAACACGATCGCCGGCTTCGAGACGAGGGCGCGCGCGATCGCCACGCGCTGCTGCTGGCCGCCCGAGAGCTCCGACGGCCGGTGCGTCTTGCGGTCTCGCAGGCCGGTCTTGGCGAGCAGGTC
Organism: Gaiellaceae bacterium; assembly: GCA_050697615.1. Taxonomy (GTDB): domain Bacteria; phylum Actinomycetota; class Thermoleophilia; order Gaiellales; family Gaiellaceae; genus PALSA-600. Next base: position 4,842 of record JBOGZX010000369.1, on the reverse strand, counting down.
GGCGAGCCACTCCGGATCGGCCTTCTCGCCGGCGATCGAGAGCGGCAGCACCACGTTCTCCTCGGCCGTGAGCATCGGCAGCAGGTTGAAGAACTGGAAGATGAATCCGATCTGACGCCGCCGGAGCTTCGTGAGATCGGTGTCGGCGAGCTTCGCGATCTGCGTGCCGGCAATCGCGACGTCTCCGCTCGTGGGCTTGTCCAGCCCGGCAAGGATGTGCATCAACGTCGACTTTCCGGAGCCCGATGGTCCCATCACGGCAACGAGCTCGCCCTCGTCCACGTTGAGCGAGACTCCCCGCAACGCTTCGACGGCGGTCTCGCCCGAGCCGTAGCGGCGGGTGATGTTCTCGGCCTGGACGACGGGTTCGAGGACGCTCATCGAGCCGGAGAGAGTAGCGAACCTCTAGGCGGTCACTCCGGAGAAACGGGGGATGATCTCGTCGCCGTAGGCCTGCAGCGTCTGCTCCTGCGCGTGGGTCATCAGGTAGACGTTGAACTGGTCGACGCCGACGTCCTCCAGCTCCTTCAGCTTGGCTCGGCATTGCTCGGCATCGCCGATCACGCAGAAGCGGTCGCAGATCTCGTCGGTGACGAACTCGCCGTGCGCTGCGCCGACACGCGAATGGTCGTCGTAGTCGTAGAACTTCCGGGCGGCCACGTAATCCGTCAGCGCCTTCGGGACCGAGCTGCCGTCGGTGCCGTAGCGCTCGACGAGGTCCATGACATGGTTCGAGACCATCGCCGGGAACCAGCGCACCTGCTCGCGGGCGTCCGCGAGGTCGTCGGTGACGTGGCTCGGCGCGCCGACGATGCACTTGAGCTGCGACGGATCGCGGCCGGCCTCCTTCGCCGCCCTGCGCGCGGTGTCCATGATCCAGCTGATGATCTCCGGGTCCGCGAGCTGGATGATCACGCCGTCGCCGACGCGGCCCGCGACGCCGAGCGCCTTCGGCCCGTAGCCGGCCACCCACATCGGGATCTCCGGGAGCTCCGGGCGCGCCCACTTGAGCTGCAGCTTGCGGTCGTTCCAGTCGACCTCGCGGCCGTTCATGAAGTTCTTGATCATCGCCAGGGCGCGCTCGAACTGCGCGACCTTGACGGGCTTGGCGCCGATGTAGCGGACGGCGGAGTCGCCGCGGCCGATCCCCATCACCATGCGGCCGTCGGAGAGGTCGTGCAGGGTCGCGTAGGCGCTCGCGAGCACCGTCGGCTCGCGCGTGCCGGGGTTGGTCACGAAATGGCCCATCTTGATCGTGGACGTCTCGCGCGCGGCGACGGCGAGCAGCGGGATCGACTCCTGCCAGAGCACGTGCGAGTCGTACGTCCACGCGTACTCGAATCCGTGACGCTCGGCGAGCGAGATCAGCTCGAGCCAGCGCGAGTAGGGCGGATCGGGAAGAACGGTGACGCCGAAGCTCAAGCTCATGTGACCCTCCGTGGGTTGCCGGGGCGCGCTTCAGCCTACTGCGTCAAGATCCCAGCGTGAAGATCATCTGCGTCGGCAGGAACTACGCGGAGCATGCGGCCGAGCTGGGCGACGAGCCGCCCGCGTGGCCGCTCCTGTTCGGCAAGTTCGAGAACACGCTGGTCGGTCCGGGCGAGCCGATCGTGCTGCCGCCGGAGGCGACGCACGTCGACGCCGAAGCGGAGCTGTGCGTGGAGATCGGACGGGCCGGCCGGCGGATCGCGGAGCGCCACGCGCTGGAGCACGTCCGGGGGTACCGCTGCGCGAACGACCTCTCGGCGCGCGACCTGCAGTACTCGGACGGCCAGTGGACCCGCGCGAAGGGCTACGACACGTTCTGTCCGCTCGGGGAGCAGCTCGCACCGGTGTCGGAGCTGGGGGACGGCGGCGGGCTGCGGGTGGTGCAGCGGCTGAACGGCGAGATCTTCCAGGACGGCAACACACGCGACCTGATCTTCGGCGTGCCGTTCCTGGTCGCCTACGTGTCGAACGTGTTCACGCTGGAGGCCGGCGACCTGATCCTCACCGGCACGCCGCCCGGTGTGGGTTGGGCGCGCGACCCGAAGGTGCCGCTCTCCGACGGCGACGTCGTCGAGGTGGAGATCGACGGGATCGGCACCTTGCGAAACCCGGTCGTGCGCGAAGCCGTCTGACAGCCCTTCTAGGCTCGGCAGGTGACCGGGCTCCTGCTGCTGCTCTTCGCGATCGTGGCGGGCTCGTTCCTGCCGCTGCAGGCGGGGATCAACGCCCGGCTCGCGCAGTTCGTCGGCGGCCCGGTGCGTGCGTCGTTGATCTCGTTCTTCATCGGCACCGTGGTGCTGTTCGTGGTCGTCCTGCTGTTCTATCGCGGCGGCGCGCGCGGCGGCCATGCGCCGTGGTGGGCGTGGGTCGGCGGCGTGCTCGGGGCGTTCTACGTGACCTCGACCGTCGTCGTGCCGGTGCGGATCGGCGCCGCTGCGTTCTTCGGCATCCTCGTCGCCGCGCAGCTCGTGACGAGCGTGCTCGCGGACCAGTTCGGCTGGCTCACGTTCGAGCAGAAGAGCGTGACGCCGCTGCGCGCGGTCGGCGTCGTGCTGCTGATCGCGGGCGCGTTGCTCGTGCGGCTCTTCTGACGCGACCGCGCAGGCCGCGGGGGGTGCGCACGTCCATCCGCCAAGTAACAGTCTGTTACAAACAGCCGCTCGGTCGGAGAACACGTGAGGGCCGGGAGGTCTGACTCGAGTCAGACAGGAGTCTGACCCACGAGATCGCAACGTCTTCGTGACCGCTTTGCAACGCCGGTCCCTCGATCCCGCTCCACGCCTGGGATCGCTGCAGTCGGGCGGGAGCGACCGCACCTGTCCGGAAGGTACGGGCTGGCGCCGGGTCGAAGTTCGTCCGCGAGAAGGGCCGACGTCAGAGAGGAGTCGGACTCCGGGCGTGAGCCCGGGGGCGCGGCGCGAGACAGCGGGCCGGTCGCCGGCCGCCCGACGCAAGTAACAGACTGTTACAAGCGACTTGGAAGAGGCGCCTGCGGGTCTGGACGCTCGGTCGAGTCGCCCCGACCTCCGAACCAGGTATCAGACCTCTTTGGGGTCGGACAGTCCACGCCCATGACGGCGCCGGCTCAAAGGCGTCAGTCCCCCGTCCGGGTCGGACAGTCCACGCCCATGACGGCGCCGGTTCGGAGGCGTCGGTCCCCGTCCGGGTCGGACACTCCCGGGGACGCTCTGCCACGCGGCGTTCAGCCGAGCCAGGCGAGCGTCTTCGACGCGAGCCCGTCGAGCGCCCGCACGCTCTGCTCGAGGTGCTCGCGCTTCGTGTCCTCGACCTTCGTGTGCGAGAGCCCGCGCAGGCTCTGCACGAAGAGCATCACCGTGGGGATGCCCGCACGCGCGACCTCGGCGGCATCGTGCAACGGGCCCGACGGCAGCCGGTGCGACGCGCCCGCCACCTCCCGAATCGCCTCGTCGGCGAAGCCGATCAGGGTCTCGTCGAACAGGATCGGCTCGATGTTCCAGATCCGCTCCCACTCCACCTCGACGTTCTCCTCGGCCGCGAACCGTTCCGCCGCGGCGCGCGCCATCGCCAGCATCCGCGCCAGCGCGTCCGCGTCGAGATGGCGCTGGTCGAGCAGCTGCTCCGCGGTCTCGACGACGGACGTCACGATGCCGGGCCTCGTGACGACGCTGCCCGAGGTACACACGGCGCCGCCTCCGACCTCCGCGGCGATCTCCCGGATGTGGAGCGCGAGCTTGGCCGCACCGGCCAACGCGTCGCGCCTCGCGTCCATCGGCGTCGAGCCGGCATGAGCGGCCTGGCCGCGCCACGTGAAGCGCGACCGCTCCACCCCGAACGTGCCGAGCACGACGCCGAGCGGCAGACCCATCGACTCGAGCACCGGCCCCTGCTCGATGTGCAGCTCGAGGTAGGCCGCCGCGCCCTCGAGCTGCGAGCGGGCCGCGAGCGCGCCGTCGAGCTCGACGCCGTGCGCGTGCAGGGCATCCGGCAGGGCGACACCCGCCCGGTCGGTCAGCGTCCGCAACTCCTCCTGGTCGCCCATCGAGCCGGCCGCGGCCGACGAGCCAAAGAGCGAACGGCCGAAACGCGCGCCCTCCTCGTCCGCCCACGAGACGAGCCGCACCGTCACCGGCGGCGTCCCCTCCTCGGCGATCCGCCGGAGCACCTCGAGCCCGGCGAGCACGTTCAGGCAGCCGTCGAGCCAGCCGCCGTTCGGCACCGAGTCCATGTGTCCACCCAGCACCAGTGCCCGGTCGGACCGGCCCGCGAGCGTGAACCACTGGTTGCCCGCCTGGTCGATCTCCTCCACGGTCCCTGTTCCCTCGACCTTCGACCGCAGGAAATCCCGCGCGGTCTCCCAGGTCTCCGTCCACGCGACGCGCTGAGCGCCGTCCTCGTCGCCGGTGAGCTCCCGCAGCTCCTCCAGCTCGGCGATGGTGCGCGAGGGATCGAGCGGCATAAAGACGATCCTAACCCGTCGTCAAACCGTGATAAGACTGACTCGTGACCCAGGTCGCCGCCGCCGGCCCGCTCACCCGTCCGTCCCTGCGCCTCCCGGTCGCCGCCTGGGCCCGTCGCGCCGGCTCGGTCGCGCTCGTGCTCGCGGCGCTCGTCGGGCTCTGGGAGCTGTACCGCTGGGTCTGGACGACCACCGGCTGGACCTGGCCGTTTCTCGTCAACGACACCTCGATGCCGCATGTCTGGACGATCTTCCACGCATTCGGGCAGCCGGCGCAGGTCAACCAGCCGCCGCTGATCACCGTCCTGCTGCACAAGACCGCGTTCACGGCGAAGGAGGCCGCCGCCGGCTTCGGCATCGGCGCCGTAATCGGATTCTGCCTCGGCGTCGTCCTCGTCCACTCGCGCCTGCTCCAG
>JBOGZX010000368.1:0-2343 GCA_050697615.1 Gaiellaceae bacterium | reverse complement strand
CCTCGTGGTCGCGCCGGCCATGATCGGCTTCTACACCGCGGGCACGGTCGTCCTGCAGCTGGGCTTCCAGCGCGGGGCCGCGTTGACGACGGCCGGCATCGCCACGCTCGGCACGAACGCGATTCCGATCGCCGCCGCCATGACCCTCTTCGCCGAGCCGCTGCCCGGCGGCGCGCTGGGCGCCGTCCGGGTGGCGTCGTTCGCGGCGGTCATCGCCGGTGCCGTCGCCCTGGCGCCCAGGCACGCGGCGGCCGCGCCCGGCGGAGCCGCGGACGGGCGTCTCGACGGCGGCCGCCGCAGCTCGCCGCGATTCGAGTCGATCGGAACGAGCAGAGGGAGGTCGCATGTCGAGGTTGTTGATCTGCGGTGTCGACGATTCCCGCGGTGCCCGCGATGCCGTACGCGTCGCGGCCGGGCTTGCGGAGACGCTGGACGGGGAGTTGCTGCTCGTCCATGTCGGTAGCGTCCCGGTCGCGGCCGGCGCCTCCGGCGCCTCCGGCGTCCCCGGCGGACTGGCGCAGCTGGCGGCGCTCGCGCTGGAGGACGCGGAGCAGGTGCTCGAACGCGTGGCCGCGGATACGGGCGAGCCCGGTGCCGAGCGCCGCGCGGCGGTCGGCTCGGCGGTGGACGTGCTCAGCCGGATCGCCGCCGACGAGGAGGCGTCGCTGATCGTCGTCGGCTCGCGCGGCCAGGGGCATCTGCGGGCGGGGCTGCTCGGTAGCGTCTCCGCCGGGCTCTGCCGGAGTGCACCGTGCCCGGTGCTCGTCGTGCCGCCCGCGATCGCCGGCCTCGCACGCGCCGGTGCGCGCGCGGTCGCCGCGGCACGCCGCGGGTGAGCTTCGCTCTCCTGCGGGTGTCGTTCGCGGTGCCGCTCGTCGGCGCGGGAAGCGTCCTCTCCGCGGTCGAAACCGCGCCGCCCGAGTCGATCGTCCCGGTGATCGGACTGATCACGGGCGGCAAGGCCGACTGTCTACGTGCCGGCGATCCTCGTCTGGGCCGGGCTCTACGCCGCGTTCGTCGCCTCCATCGTGCAGCCCGTCACGGCTCGATCAGGCCGCGGCGGATCGCATAGCGGGTGAGCTCGACGCGGTCGCGCATGCCGAGCTTGCCGAGGATGTTGGAGCGGTGCCGCTCGACCGTCTTGATGCTCAGCACGAGCAGCGCAGCGATCTCCTTCGAGCTTCGGCCCTCCGCGATCAGCTTCAGCACCTCGAGCTCGCGCGGCGTCAACGGCTCGAGCTCGCCGCCGCGCTCGTCCGCACGCTCGACCACGTCGCGGATCAGCGCGCTGACGGCGGAGGGATAGAGGAACGGCTGCCCGCGCATCGCGGCCCGGCACGCGTCGACGATGTCGTCGTCGGCCCCCGACTTGAGCACGTACCCGGAAGCGCCGGCCTTGAGGGCCTCGAACAGGAACTGCTCGTTCTCGTACATCGAGAGGATCAGGACCCGCAGCTCGGGCCGCCGCCGGCCGAGCTCGCCGGCTGCCTGCAGCCCCGTCTTGCGCGGCATGCTGATGTCGAGGATCGCCAGGTCGATGCCGTCTTGCAGCGCCTGTCGGACGGCCTCCTCGCCGTCGGCCGCCTCCGCGACGACTTCGAGGTCGGGCTCGGCGTTCAGGACGAGCTTCAGCCCCTGCCGGACGATCTCGTGGTCGTCGGCGACGAGGATGCGCGTGACGAGCGGGACCGGCATCTCTACGTGGTAGCAGCCACGGGCACCTGCAGGCGCACCTCGACGCCGCCGTCCGGACCGGGCTTGATCGCCGCGGCGCCGCCCACGATCAGCGCGCGCTCGCGGATGCCGCGCAAACCGCCGCCCTCCTCGGGACGCCCCTGGAAGCCGTGACCGTCGTCGATCACGCGGAGCACGACGCTGTCGGCGTCGCTCTCGAGCACGAGCACGATCCGGCTCGCGCCGCTGTGTCGCGCCGCATTCGTGAGCGCCTCCTGTGCGACCCGGTAGACCACCACCTCGACCTCGCGGTCGAGCGGCGGCAGCGTCCCCGCCAGCTCGGTGCGGATCGGGATGCCCGTCTGCTGCCCGAAGCCGCGCGCCAGGCTCGCGAGAGCCCGAGCGAGGCCGAGGTGCTCGAGCAGCTCGGGGCGCAGCTCCTGCGCGATCCGCCGCACCTCCTCGAGGCTCGTCTTCACGGTCTGCTGCGCCTCCGCGAGCGCCCGCCGCTGCTCGGGCGTCGCGTCCCGGCCGAGCTGCTTGAGCTGGAAGAGGACGCCCGTCATCGTCTGGCCGACCTCGTCGTGGAGGCCGCGCGAGATCCGCTCGCGCTCCTGCTCCTGCGCGCTGAGCGCGCGGGCGCCGGACTGGCGGCGCTCGCGCTCGAGC
>JBOGZX010000367.1:0-2688 GCA_050697615.1 Gaiellaceae bacterium | reverse complement strand
GTCGTCGACGAGGTCGAAAGGGCCGTCGTCGGCAAGCGCGACGCCCTCGAGCTCCTGCTCCTCGGTTTGCTCGCCGACGGCCATGTGCTGCTCGAGGACTATCCCGGCTTGGCGAAAACGCTGATGGCGCGGTCGTTCGCGCAGGTCTGCTCGATGGACTTCTCGCGCATCCAGTTCACGCCCGACCTGATGCCGTCCGACGTGACGGGCTCCTCGGTCTACAACCAGCGCGAGGCCGACTTCGAGTTCCGGCCCGGGCCGATCTTCGCCAACGTCCTGCTCGCGGACGAGATCAACCGTGCTCCGCCGAAGACCCAGGCCGCGCTGCTCGAGGCGATGCAGGAGCGACAGGTGACGACCGAGGGCCGAACCCGGAGGCTCGGGCCGCCGTTCCTCGTGCTCGCCACCCAGAACCCGGTCGAGTACGAGGGCACCTATCCACTCCCCGAGGCGCAGCTCGACCGCTTCCTGCTGCGCCTCTCGGTCGGCTATCCGTCCCGCGAGGACGAGTGGCACGTGCTCGAGAGCCGTGCCGAGCGCCGGCAGGACGAGGTGGAGCTCGCCGCGGTCGTCGATCGCGAGACGTTGCTCGAGATGCAGGCGGCCTGCGAGGAGGTCTTCGTCTCCGAGCCGGTCGGTCTCTACATGGTCGACATCGTCGCGGCGACGCGGGACGCGCCGTCGATCCAGGTCGGGGCGTCGCCGCGCGGCTCGCTCGCGCTGATGAAGCTGTCGCGCTGCCGCGCAGCGCTCGACGGGCGCGACTACGTGACGCCCGACGACGTCAAGTCGGTCGCCGTGCCCGCGCTCGCGCACCGGCTGACGCTGCGTCCCGAGCTGTGGGTGCAGCGGGTCTCGGCGGAGGACGTGGTTCGGGAGCGGCTGGAGTCCGTCCCGACGCCCGCCGCCGACGACCTCGCCCCCGCGTGACGAGATACGCGACCCCGAAGCTGGCGTCCTACGCGGCGCTCGCCGCCGTGGGGCTGTTGACGGCGCTCGTCTCGGCGCGACCCGAGCTCGTCGCGCTCGGAGCGCCGTTTCTGCTGGCGCTCGCGGTCGGCCTGACGCTGGCGAGGCCGCCCCGGCTGTCGGCCGCCGTCGTACTCGAGCGGTCGCGCATCCTCGAAGGCGACGAGGTCGCGGCAACCCTCGTCGTCACCGCGCGTGCTCCGATCGACCGGCTCGACCTCTACGTGCGCCTGCCCCCGGCCGTCGAGCTGGCGGACGGCCGGAATCCGCTGGCGCTTCGCCTGCGGGCGGGCGAACGCCGAGAGCTCGAGCTCGAGCTGCGCGCCCTCCGCTGGGGCGGTCATCTGATCGGGCCCGCATACGTCCGAGCACGCGATCCGCTCGGGTTCCTCGTGTGGGAGACGACCGCCGACACGCTGCCGGAGCTGCGGGCGTACCCGCGCGAGGCGGTGCTGCAGCGCGTGCTGGCCGCCGCCGAGACGCAGGTGTTCTCCGGTAACGAGGTCGCCCGGGCGAAGGGCGAGGGGATCGAGTTCGCCGACATCCGGCTGTGGGCGGCGGGCGACGCGCTGAAGCGCGTGAACTGGCGGGCGAGCGCACGCCGCGACGAGCTGTGGGTGAACGAGGCGCATCCGGAACGCAACACCGACGTGATCCTGTTCGTGGACTCGTTCGCCGAGGCCCGGCTCGGCGGCGTGGGAACGCTGGACCTCGCCGTGCGTGCGACGGCGGCGCTGGCGGACGCGTACGTACGCCGACGCGACCGCGTCGGCCTGATCGGCTTCGGCGGAGTCCTGCGCTGGCTCGTGCCCGGGACCGGTCTCGTACAGCTCTACCGCATGGTCGACGCGCTGCTCGACACCGAGATCGTCCTCTCCTACTACTGGAAGGAGATCGACGTGATCCCGCGGCGGACGCTGCCGCCGAACGCGCTCGTGATCGCACTGTCTCCGCTGCTCGACGGGCGTTCCGTCGGCGCGCTGCTCGACCTCCGCGCGCGGGGGATCGACCTGGCGGTCGTCGACGTCTCGCCCGTCCCGTTCGCTCGCCGTCCGCGCGGCGGAACAGACGAGATCGCCTACGACATCTGGACGCTCCGCCGGGAGGCGCTCCGGCACCGGCTCCAGAGCGCCGGCGTCGCGGTCGCGGAATGGCGGGTCGAGACGCCGCTGCAGGCAGTCCTGGAGGAGGTGCGGGCATTCAGGCGCTACGCCCGGCACGCGCGCGTCTGATCACGGCGCTGGGCTCGCTCGCCTCGCTCGCGGGCGCGGGCGCGTACATCTGGCGGTCCGCCGACCGATGGCCCGGCGTGAGCCTCGGCACCGGGGCGGCCGCGCTGGCGCTGCTCTCGCTCGGGCTCGTGTTCCGCTGGCGGAGCACGATCCCGTGGGCCGTGATCCTCGCCGGAGCCGGCTACCTGGTCGGCGTCGAGGGGCGCCCGGTCGTCGACGGCTGGGCGGCGGTCGTGGGCGTCGCGCTCCTGCTCGCAGCCGAGCTCGCATCGTGGTCGATGGAGCACGATCGCCGGATCCCCAGCGAGGGCGCCCTCGTGCTCCGACGGGCGACGACGCTCGCCGCACTCGCCGCGGCCGCGCTGCTCGTGAACTTCGTCCTGCTCGCCGCCGCCGCCCTCAGCGCCTCTGCGGGTGTCCTGCTCGCCGCCGTCGGCGTGGCCGCCGCGGTCGCGGCGGTCTCGCTCGTGCTCCGGCTGCTCCGCGC
>JBOGZX010000366.1:0-4071 GCA_050697615.1 Gaiellaceae bacterium | reverse complement strand
CGCGCGGGCAGCCGCCTCGCGGCGCGGGGCGTCATGGTACCAAAACCCCCGAGCGTCTCGTGAGCACCCGTGGGCCGTCGGCGGTGACCGCGACCGTGTGCTCGAAGTGCGCGGCGAGCGAGCCGTCGACCGTCGAGATCGACCACTCGTCGTCGTGGATGAAGACGTCCGGCGAGCCGGCGGTGATCATCGGCTCGATCGCGATCGTCATGCCCTCCTTCAGCTCCGGCCCCCGGTGCGAGGAGACGAAGTTCGGCACCTGCGGGTCCTCGTGCATCGAGCGGCCGACACCGTGACCGACGAGGCTCCGGATCACGCCGAAGCCGGCCGCCTCGGTGACGGACTGGACGGCCGCGGAGATGTCGCCGATCGCATTCCCGACCTGCGCCTGCTCGATTCCCGCCTCGAGCGCGGCCCGGCAGACGTCGAGCAGCCGCTGGGCCTCGGCGTCGATCGACCCGACGGCGTACGTCCAGGCGGAGTCGGCCACGAAGCCGTCGAGCGTGACGCCGACGTCGGCCGAGAGGATGTCCCCGTCGCGCAGCTTCGTCCTACCCGGGATGCCGTGCACGACCATCCCGTTCGGCGAGAGACAGGTGGACGCAGGATAGCCCCGGTAGCCCTTGAAGGTGGGGACGCCGCCGTTCGAGACGATGAACTCCTCGGCGATCTCGTCGAGCTCGGCCGTGGTGATGCCCGGCTGGATCTGCTCGGAGAGCAGCGCCAGCGTGTCGGCGACGACGCGGCCGGCCCGGGCCATCGTCTCGATCTCCGCCTGGGACTTCCTGATGATCATGCGGCCGCGCCGACCTGATCGAGCGCGCCCGCGATCTCGCTCCAGACCTCCTCGACCGTGCGCTCCGCGTGCAGCGGCACGAGCTTGCCGGTGGCCCGGTAGTGCTCGACGATCGGCTCCGTCTCCGCGTGATAGGTGGCGAGCCTCCTCGAGATCACCTCGGGCGTGTCGTCCGGCCGGCTCTCGATCTGCGCCCGCCGGAGGGCCCGCGCCAGCCCGACCTCGTCGGGCACGCCGAAGAAGAGGATCGCGTCGAGCCCGCGCCCGACCTGCCCGAGCATCGCGTCGAGGGCGTCGGCCTGGCTCAGGTTGCGCGGAAAGCCGTCGAGCACGAACCCGCCGACCGCGTCGTCGGCGGCGAGGCGCTCGCGGATCAGCTCGATCGTCGTCTCGTCCGGCACGAGGGCGCCGGAAGCGAGCAGCGGCTCGACCCGCCGTCCGAGCGGCGTGCCGGCCGCGATCGCGACGCGGAACATGTCGCCTGTGGAGACGTGCGGGATGCCGTACTCGGACGAGATGCGAGCGGCCTGGGTCCCCTTCCCGGCGCCCTGCGGCCCGAGCACGAGCAGGTTCACTTGAGGAAGCCTTCGTACGAGCGCATCATCATCTGCGACTCCATCTGCCGCATCGTGTCGAGCGCGACGCCGACGACGATCAGCACCGAGGTGCCGCCGAGGGCGCGCGAGGTCGCCTGCGAGAAGCCGAAGTTGTTGATGAAGACCTCCGGGAGCACGGCCACGACCGCGAGGAAGAGCGCACCCGGCAGCGTCAGGCGCGTCAGCACGCGGTCGAGGTACTGCGCCGTCGGCGGGCCTGGCCGGATGCCGGGGATGTAGCCGCCGTACTTGCGCAGGTTGTCGGCCTGGTCGACCGGATTGAACTGCACGGCCGTATAGAAGTAGGTGAACGTGATGATCAGCAGCGCCTCGACGCCGAGGTACGTCCAGGAGGTCGGCGAGAAGTGGACGTTGAGGAACTGCTGCGTGCCGGGCGCGAACGAGCCGACCGTCTGCGGCAGCGCGAGCAACGCGGCCGCGAAGATCACCGGGATGACGCCGGCCATGTTCACGCGCAACGGCATGTAGGTGGATCCGCCCGAGGTCTGGCGGCGGCCCATCATCCGCTTGGCGTACTGGATCGGGATGCGGCGTTGGCCCTCCTGCACGAACACGACCGCGACCACGATCCCGAGCGCGATCAGCGGGAAGAACAGCTTCTCCATCGGGCCGCCGTTGATCCAGGCGGTCACGCCCTGCGGTGCGGACGTGAGGATCGACGCGAAGATCAGCAGCGAGATGCCGTTGCCGATCCCGCGCTTCGTGATCAACTCGCCGAGCCACATCAGGAGCGTCGTGCCGGCGGTGAGCGTGACGACGATCAGCACGAGCCGGCCCGGGTTCGCCGACAGCGCGCCCTGCTTGTGGAACAGGAACGCGTAGCCGCTCGCCTGCGCGGCCGCGAGCGCCACCGTCAGGTAGCGCGTGTACTGGTTGATCTTGGCGGTGCCGGACTCGCCTTCCTTCTGCAACTGCTCGAGCGTCGGGATGACCACGGTGAGGAGCTGCAAGATGATCGACGCCGTGATGTACGGCATGATCCCGAGCGCGAAGATCGAGAACCGCGAGAGCGCGCTGCCCGAGAACAGGTTCAGCAGGCCGAGCAGCGAGCCGCCCTTGCCGTTGAAGAAGTTCTGGATCTGCGCCGAGTTGACCCCCGGCGCCGGCATGAAGGAGCCGAGGCGGTACACCGCCAGGATCGCCGCCGTGAACAGGAGCCGGCGCCGCAGCTCCGGAACCCGCCAGGCGTTGGCGAGCCAGGAGAACACCGACTAGCTCTCCGTTCCTTCCGCGTCGTCGGCGGTCGACGGAGCCGACCGGCCCTCCGGGCGGCGCTTCATGTTCTTCGGCTTACGCACCTTCGGCTCCTTGAGCAGCGTCAGGCTTCCACCCGACGCCTCGACCTTCTCCCGTGCGGTCTGCGACGCGCCGTGGACCGTAATCGACAGTTTCTTGGTGAGGTCGCCGACGCCCAGCAGCTTCACGTCCTTGCGGATCGTGCGGATCAGGCCCTTCGCCTTCAGCGACTCGGGAGTGACCTCGTCGCCGGCCTCGAAGCGGGCCTCGAGGTCGCGGAGGTTGACCGGCTGCGTGGAGGTGCGGAACGGGCCGACCGGCATCGCGTCCCTGGACGTGTTGCCGCGCAGCTTGGCGGTGCGCATGTACAGCGGCATCTGCCCGCCCTCGAACCCGGCACGCACGTTGTGCGAGCCGGCGCGCGACTTCTGGCCCTTGATCCCGCGGCCGGAGAACCGGCCCTTGCCGGAGCCGAGCCCGCGGCCGATGCGCTTGCGGTCACGCCGCGGCTGCGCCGGCTGCAGGTTCGACAGGTTCAGCTCGTCGGCCACCTAGCTCTCCTCCACGTCGACGAGATGGCGCACCTTTCGCAGCATGCCGGCGATCACCGGGGTGTCGTCTTGCTCGACGGTGCGTCCGATCTTGCCGAGCCCGAGCGCCCGCAGGGTTCCGCGGTGGCGCTGCGACTGGCCGATCTGACTACGCACCTGCGTGAGCTTCAGCTTCGCCATCGAGCGCCACCTCCTTCTGCGCGGCCCTTTGCGGCAGCACCTCGGAGATCTGCTTGCCGCGCGCACGCGCGACGTCCTCCGGACGGCGGAGCTGCCGGAGCGCCTGCTCGGCGGCCTTGAGCATGTTGATCGGGTTCGTCGTGCCGAGCGACTTGGCGAGCACGTCGCGGATGCCGCCCAGCTCGAGCACCGCACGCACGCCGCCGCCGGCGATCACGCCGGTACCGGGCGAGGCGGGGCGCAGCAGGACGCGCGCGGCGTCGAACCGCCCGAGCGACTCGTGAGTGATCGTCTGCCCGTGCTTCGCGACCGTGAACAGGTTCTTGCGGGCGTCGTCGACGGCCTTCGAGATCGCGAGCGGAACCTCGCGCGCCTTGCCGTAGCCGACGCCGACGCGGTCGACCTCGTCGCCCACCACGACGAGCGCGGTGAACGAGAAGCGCCGGCCGCCCTTGACGACCTTCGCGACGCGGTTGATCTCGACCACGCGCTCCGTCAGCTCCCTGGTCTCCGAAAACTCCGTGGCGGCCACTAGAAAGTCAGTCCTCCTTCCCGCGCGCCCTCGGCGAGCGCCTTGACACGTCCGTGGTAGAGGTAGCCGCCCCGGTCGAACACGACCGCCTCGACGCCCGCCTTCTTGCCGGCCTCGGCGACGGCCTTGCCGACCGCGCGGGCCTGGTCGGTCTTCGAG
>JBOGZX010000365.1:0-3005 GCA_050697615.1 Gaiellaceae bacterium | reverse complement strand
GCCGCTCGCGATGGCGCCGGATCTGATCTGCTGGCTGACCGAGGACGGCAGGCCGTTCTCCAACGCTACGCCCGACATCGCATCGATCGCACCGGAGACGAAGGTGGCGGCGATCGGCGTGCCCGCGAAGCGGCTCGAGTACGCCACACCGTACGTTGTCGCCTCGTATGCCGGCCTGTTGCGGAAGCTCGGCTACCCCGGCCCACATGTCTGGCTGCCGGCCGGCGAGGAGGCGGTCGCATGACGAGTGCGCCCACGCGTGACGATCTCGCCCACCTGCTCACTCAGGCGGCCGAGACGGAGCACATGCTGTGTTGCCAGTACCTGTTCGCCGGTGTCTCGCTGAAGCAGGAGCGCTCCGAGGGGCTGACGTACGAACAGCAGGCGCTCGTGCACGACTGGGGCCTGCTGCTCTTCACCATCGCGCGGCAGGAGATGGAGCATCTGGGTCTCGTCTGCAATCTGCTCACCGCGATCGGTGCGGCCCCGCACTTCGTCCGGCCGAACTTCCCGCAGGGGTCGAACTACTTTCCCGTCCGAATGTCGCTCGAGCCGCTGAGCGAGGCGACGATCAAGCGTTTCGTCTGCTTCGAACGTCCGCGCGACGTCGCGCCGAAGGACGCGTTCTGCGAAGAGGCGGCTGCGGACGGCCCCGCGTCGTCTCCTCCTGCGCTGCCGGAGTATGTTCCGTACGAGATCCGGTCGATCGAAGACCTTTATGACCGGATCGCGCAGGTGCTCCGTGACATTCCGCTGAGCGACGCCGAGCTCTTCATCGGCCCGCCGAATGCCCAGATCGACGGCAGCCTCCTGCACGTCGACTGGCCGCGTCCCGGCGCGCTGGGCGGCATCTGGGACGTGACGCTGTTCGACATCGTCGACCGCAAGACCGCGCAGCAGGCGATCGACCTGATCATCGAGCAGGGCGAGGGGACGCCCGGCGACAGCGAGTTCACGCATTACCGGTGGTTCCGACAGATGCTCGACGAGTACCGGCGGCTTCACGCCGCCGACCCGGCGTTCGATCCCGCGCGCAAGGCGGTCGCCAACCCGTGCCTCTACCCGCACGACGACGCACCGACTGCGCGGCTGATCACGAACCCCGACGCGCGGGACGTGCTGGACCTCTTCAACGGTGTCTACGAGCTCCTGTTGCTCCTCCTCGTTCGCCTTTATGCCTACAGCGACGAGAACCAGAACCAGATCACGGCGCTCGTCTACTGCCTGTTCCCGTTGATGACCCAGATCATGCGACCGATCGCGATGCTGCTGACCGAGCTCCCCGCGGACGACCCGCCCGGCGCAGCACGCGCAGCGCCCGGGTTCGAGGTCACCCGGGCCGTGCATCACCTGCCGCACGTCGAGAGCACCTTCCAGTACCTGTTCGAGCGTTTCGAGCAGCTCGCGGCCTACGCCGACGCGCTCGGCGCGAGAGGAATCGGCGCACGGCTTCCGCTGATCGCCGAGAACCTCGACATCATGGCGAACAAATTCCGCTCGATCGCAAACGGAACGTATCCGCCCGAGCTGCTCGTTCCCGGCCTCGTTCGTCCCTACAGCCAGCCGGAGAGCTGACGTGCTCCACGTCGAGTTCCGCGGCTGGTGGCAGATGCGCATGGCGCTCGATCCGGACCCGAACGACGAGCCGCGCGGGATCAGCGGCCCGACCGTCGTCGTGCCGGGCGAGCCCGACTTCGACGGCGTGATCCGCCTGAACGACCCGGTCTGCCCGCGTTACCCGCACGAGCACGACGTCGGCGTGACGGTCTACGAGGTGACGATCGACGACCCGAACGCGCGGAACGGCCTCAGAGTGCTGCCCGACAACCCGCTCGTCGGCGCGAAGGTCGACTTCGTCGACCGCGCCACCTACGGCGAGCGCGGCTTCGTCGTCCTTTATCAGAAAATGCCGGTGGAGCCGTTCCATCTCGAGCTGGCGGGCGACGGCGTGAAGCTGCGCGTCGACGACCTGTGGGACCCGACGCGCCCGCAGCTCACGTATGCCGAGGTGGCGTCGCAGTATCCCGGCCTGCTCGAGCGTCGCTCGATCGCCGTGCAGCCACAGTCGCCGCTGGTGGCGGACGTGACCGGGATCGTCGACTACGCGGAGTACCGTCGCACACGCCGCGCGGAGCTCGCGACGCTCCTGCTGAAGACGACGGATCCGGAGCGGCGGGCGGCGCTCGAGCTGCGCATCCGGATGCTGGAGAAGGACGAGCTCGTAAAGGGCAACCAGGGTCTCGTCGGCCTGACGGTGCCGGCCCAGCAGTTCCTCGGGCTGTGCGGGTTCTACGCCTTTCCCATCCAGGGCGTCCCCCACGTCGAGGACCCGGGCCACAAGCTCGGCGGGCTGGTCGGCACGTCGCAACCGTGGTCGGTCAGCTTCTGGATGGGCGGCTACGACGTCGACTCGCTGATCGGGTACATGATGGGCACGCTGACCGTGCCGTTCTTCGCGACGCCGCCGTCCTCCTAGCCGAATTCGATCTCCCGGGATGTCGACGGGCCGCGGACGCATCGGGCCGCCCTGGTGGACGGCCCGATGCACTCTCCGCGGGCATTGCCCGTGAGCGGATCTCGCTCAGCCGCAGCCGGTGCTCGTGCCGCAGTCGCGGCACGTGTAGCAGGTGCCGGCGCGCACCATGCGGCCGCCGCAGCGGTTGCACTCGATCGCGTCCTCGTGCGGGTTGAAGAGCGCCGTCTGGCCCGGTGCCGGGCCCTTCGCCGATCAGTTGATCTTTGGCCTAGCCGCAGCCCGTGCTCGTGCCGCAGTCGCGGCACGTGTAGCAGGTGCCCGCGCGCACCATCCGGCCGCCGCAGCGGGAGCACTCGATCGCGTCCTCGTGCGTGTTGAAGAGGGCCGTCTGCCCCGGTGAGGGCAGCGGCACCTCGATCTCCGGCATCTCGGGCGCGCCGGCCGCGTACGCGGCCGCCATGCGGGCGCGTACCTCGGGCGAGAGGATGCCGACCTCCTCCTGCTGGTCGACCGTGAGGAACTTCTTGCC
>JBOGZX010000364.1:0-2431 GCA_050697615.1 Gaiellaceae bacterium | reverse complement strand
GCGCGACGGCGCGGTCGACGAGCTGGCCCGCAACTACACCGACAATCCCTCCCGCTTCCGCGCCGAGCTCCCGTCCGAGCGCCGCGGCGGCGAGATCGAGCACGAGTTCGTCCCGGTCACCCCGGCGGACAAGCTCGACCGCCTCGTCGAGCAGCTGCGCGGCGAGCGCGGCCTGACCCTCGTCTTCGTCCGCACGAAGCACGGGGCCGACAAGCTCGTCAAGAAGCTCGCCCGTCACGACGTCGCCGCGACGGCGATGCACGGGAACATGTCGCAGAACCAGCGCGAGCGCTCGCTCTCGCGCTTCGAGACGGGCAAGGTGTCGACGCTGGTCGCCACCGACGTCGCAGCACGCGGCCTCGACATCGACGACATCACGCACGTGATCAACTTCGACCCGCCGCACGGCGACGAGGACTACGTCCATCGCGTCGGCCGCACGGGTCGCGCCGGCCGCAGCGGCACCGGCGTCACGTTCGTCCTGCCCGAGCAGCAGACCGACGTCGGCCGCCTCGCATCGCGGCTGGGACACGGCGACGAGTTCGCCGCGTCCGGCATGCGCACCGCTCCGAAGCCGCGTCCCGCGGCCCGGCAGCGGCAGCGCCGCCGGAGCCGCTAGGCCACTCGGGGCCGGTGGCGCTCGACGATCTCGCCGAGCGCCGCCGGCTCCACCCGAAGCGTCCCGAACGCCGCGAAGCCGTCGCGCGCGCGAAACGCCTCGGCCACCGGCGGTGAGCCGTGCCGGTCGAGCAGCGTCCCCTGCAGCGAGACGGCCATCGTCTCGACGAGCCTCCGCGCCGAAGCTTCGTCGGCCGCCGCGAGCGCACGCTCGACCGGCACGCGGTCGCGCTCCTCCAGCTCGGCGACGAACGTCTCCGCCAGCGCAGGCTCGCGGCGCAGCGAGCGCAGCACGTCGAGGCACTGCACGTTCGAGCTGCCCTCCCAGATCGCGTTCAGCGGGCTCTCGCGATACAGGCGCGGCAGCCCGCTCTCCTCGACGAACCCGTTGCCGCCGAGACACTCGAGCGCCTCCCCCACCGCGGCGGGCGCGCGCTTGCAGACCCAGTACTTGAGCACCGCGGTCGCGAGGCGGCGCAGGTCGTCGTCCTCGTCGAACGCGCGGGCGAGGCGCAGCGCGCAGACAGTCGCCGCCTCGGACTCGACGCACAGGTCGGCGAGCACGTTCCGCATCAGCGGCTGGTCGACGAGCAGCGCGCCGAATGCCGAACGGTGGGAACAGTGATGCGTCGCCTCCGCGACGGCCTGCCGGATCAGCGCGGCCGATCCGAGCACGCAGTCGAGCCGCGTGTGCACGACCATCTCGATGATCGTCGCGACGCCGCGACCCTCCTCGCCGAGCAGCGTGCCCCACGCTCCCTCGAGCCGGATCTCGCCGGAGGCGTTCGACCGGTTGCCGAGCTTGTCCTTGAGGCGGTCGATGTGAATCGCGTTGCGCGAGCCGTCGGGCAGGACGCGCGGAACGAGATAGCAGGACAGGCCGGCGGGCGCCTGCGCAAGCACGAGGAACGCGTCCGACATCGGCGCCGAGCAGAACCACTTCGAACCGTGCAGCGTCGCCTCACCCTCCCCCGCGGGCCGCGCCTCGGTCTCGTTCGCGCGGACGTCCGAGCCGCCCTGCCGCTCGGTCATCGCCATGCCGCAGAGCGCCACCGAGCGCGGATCGAGCGAGGTGAGGCGCGGCTCCCACTCCGTCGCGAGCCCCGGGTCGGTGCGGAGCGCGGGCACGGCGGCGTGCGTCATCGAAAGCGGACAGCCGACCCCGGCCTCGACCTGACCGAGCACCAGGAAGCCCGCCGCGCGCGCGACGTGCGCGCCCTCGCGCGGCTCCCGCCACGAGCTCGCGTGCAGGCCGTGCCGGACGCCGAGCGAGAGCAGGCTGTCCCACGCAGGATGGAACTCGACCTCGTCGATCCGGTCGCCGTAGCGGTCGTGCGTGCGGAGGATCGGTGGGTGCTCGTTCGCGAGGCGTCCCCACCGGAGCGGCGCGCCGCCGAGCTCGTCGCCCAGCGCGAGCAGGGAGCCCTCCGCCCAGGCCGCGCCCTCGCGACGAACCGCCTCGAGCAGAGGCCTGTTCTCGCCGACGAGGTTGTAGTCGCGAAGCGGCGGCGGCTGGTTCGTGACACGGACTGCCACAGGCTGATCGTAGTGCGGCCGATAGCATCGAGCCGATGAGCAGGCGGACGATCGCGGCTGCGCTGACCCCGCTGCGCGAGGGCGGCGCGGCTCTCGACGAGGTGGCGTTCGCCCCCTATACCGCGTTCCTGGCCGACGGCGGCGTCGACGGGATCCTCGCGCTCGGAACCACCGGGGAGGGAATCCTCCTGTCGCCTGCGGAGCGGCGCGCGGCGCTCGAGCTCTTCGCCGCGGGGCCGCTGCCGATCATCGCCCACTGCGGCGCGCAGTCGACGGC
>JBOGZX010000363.1:0-3844 GCA_050697615.1 Gaiellaceae bacterium | reverse complement strand
CTCGCCGTCGACGTCGAGCGGTTCGAGTCGCCGGTGCGTGTGCGCGCCGAGGCGCAGACCGCTCGCACGAGCGAGCTCGGCGCTGAGCTACGCCGGCTCGGCGCGCAGGAGGTCGAGGTGCGGCAGGTCGCGTCCGCCGCCGGCGAGAAGCTCGCGGCGATCGACGTCGAGCTCGCCCGCACGGATGCCGAGCGCGACGAGGCGCAGCGCCGGCTCGATGCTTCCGGCTCGGAGCCTTCCGAAGGAGACGACTACGCCGAGCTCGCCGAGAAGCTCGCGCGCTACGAGAAGCGCCGCGAGCAGCTCGGCCAGGTGAACCCGCTCGCGAAGGAGGAGTACGACGCCGAGAAGGCGCGGCTCGAGGAGCTCTCCGTGCAGCGCCAGGATCTCGAGCAGAGCCTCGCCGAGCTCGAGAAACTGCGCGACGACCTCACGCGCACCGTCGAGACGCGGTTCGCAGAGACGTTCGCGGCGGTCGAGAAGCACTTCCAAGAGGTCGCCGCGACGCTGTTTCCGGGCGGCGAAGGAAGGCTGCGGCTCGCCGAGCCCGAGGATGAAGGCGAGGAACCGGGGATCGAGGTCGAGCTGCGCCCCGCCGGCAAGCGCGTGACGCGGCTCTCGCTGCTCTCGGGTGGAGAAAAGGCGCTCGGAGCGATCGCGTTCCTGTTCTCGCTCTTCCTGGCGCGGCCGAGCCCGTTCTACCTGCTGGACGAGGTCGAGGCGGCGCTCGACGACACCAACATCGGCCGTTTCACGGAGCTTCTGCGGACGTACGGTGACCGGGCGCAGTTCATCGTGATCACGCACCAGAAGCGCACGATGGAGGCGGCCGACGTGCTGTACGGCGTGACGATGGGTGCCGACGGCGTCTCGCAGATCGTGTCTCGCCGCCTGCCGCGCGACGAAGAGATCGCCGCCGGCGCGTGAACGACCTGCACTTCGTCCTGCGCGCGGTCGACCTGCTCGAGTCGAACGGCGTCCGGACGTGGGTGTCGGGGGGCTGGGGCGAGGAGCTGCGCGGCCTCGAGCCGCCGCGTGACCACGCCGACCTCGATCTGCTCTACCCGGCGCGCAGCTGGCAGCGTGTCGACGGCCTGCACCTGGACTGGCTCGAGGGGAAGCGACTGCCGTGGAAGCGCTCGTTCGCCCTCGAGGGGACGACGGTGGAGCTCTTTCTCGTCGAGCGCGACGAGCGCGGATGGTTCACGCAGCTCGCGCGGCGCCGCCACGACTGGCCCGACGACGCGTTCTCGGCGAACGGCCGCGTCGCCGTCGCGAGCACTGCCGCGCTGACGTCGTATCGCGGCCGCCGTCGCCACCGCCGCGCCGCCTGAGCCGCCGGCGCAGCTCACCGCCTGCGCCGCGACGCCTTGGCGTCGACGTACTCCCACGCGTCCTCGAGCTCGTCCTCGTCGATCGCGTCGAGAGCCGGACGAGGACGGTGCGATCCGCCGTACGTCGGCCCAGCCCGGCATGCGCGCACGTTAACGTCCCCGGCTCGTGGCGAGAAGCTGGGCCGAGCTGCTGGGTGAGACCGACGGGCCGCGCGAGAGCGAGGAGGAGCGGCGCGGGCTCTTCGGCCGCCTGCGCGAGTCGCTCGGCAAGTCGCGCCGGGCGCTCACGGAGCAGCTGCAGGTGGCCGCGTTCGACCCCTCCGACGACGCGGCGGGGGAGCGGCTCGAGGAGGCGCTGATCTACGCCGACGTCGGCGTGCGCGCGACCGCCGAGCTGATCCGGCGGCTCGAGGCCCGGCAGGACCTCGTCGAGCTCGGCGGCGCGCTCGCGGAGGAGATCGCCGCCCTCTTCGGGCCGCCGTCGACGCTCGACGTCGCGCACGACCCCGCGGTGATCCTCGTCGTCGGCGTGAACGGCACCGGCAAGACGACGACGATCGGCAAGCTCGCGGGCAAGCTGCGCGAGCACGGCCACGACGTGACGCTCGGCGCCGCCGACACGTTCCGTGCCGCCGCCGAGGAGCAGCTGGAGATCTGGGCCGAGCGCTCGCAGGCGCGCTTCGTCGGCGGCGAGCGCGGCGGGGATCCGGCGGCCGTCGCCTACGACGCCGCGGGCGTGGAGTCGGGCGTCGTGATCGTCGATACCGCCGGGCGCCTGCACACGCAGTCGAACCTGATGGACGAGCTCTCGAAGGTCCGCCGGGTGCTCGCGAGCCGGCGCGAGGGCGCGCCGCACGAGGTGCTGCTCGTCGTCGACGCGACCACCGGGCAGAACGGCCTGCAGCAGGCGCGCATCTTCGGTGAGGCCGTCGGCGTCACGGGCGTCGCCCTGACGAAGCTCGACGGGTCGGCGAAGGGCGGGATCGCGGTGGCGATCGCCTACGAGCTGGGGCTGCCCGTCAAGCTCGTCGGCGTCGGCGAGGGTCTCGACGACCTGCGCCCGTTCGACGCGGACGACTTCGCACGTGCACTCGTCGCATGAGGATCGCCGCCGCCGACACCCTCACCGGCGGCGAGCTCGCCGCCGTCTTCACCGCCGGCTACGAGGGCTACGTCGTGCCGATGCGCGTCGACGAGGCGCTGTTCGAGTACCTGGTCGACGCGGGCGATCTGGATCTGAGCCGGTCTCGCGTCGCGCTCGGCGACGACGGCGCTCCGGTCGGCCTCGTCCTGCTCGGCGTGCGCGGCGACCGCGGCTGGATCGGCGGCCTGGGCGTGATCCCCGCGGTGCGCCGCGGAGGCGTGGGCCGCGCCCTGATGGAGGCGGTGCTGGCCGACGCGCCGCCCAGGGTGACGCTCGAGGTGATCATGGAGAACGAGCCGGCGATTCGCCTCTACGAGCGGCTGGGCTTCGTCCGGCGGCGCGTGCTCGAGGTATGGACGCTCACCGCCGCGGCGCCGTCCGCCTCCGCCCGGATCGTCGAGCCGCGACCGCTCGGCCAGGAAGGGCTCCCGTGGCAGCGCGAGGACGCGTCGCTGCCGGAGCGGTACGAACGACTCGAGGTCGACGGCGGTGCGGCGCTCGTGCGGGACGCGAACGAGACCGTTTCGGTGCTGCAACTGGCGGCGGAGGGCGAGGGTCCGGCCCGCGAGCTGCTCGCCGCGGCGCGCGCCCGCGGCGTGCTGCGGTACGTGAACGTGCCCGAGGGCGAGCCGGCGTCGGCGGCGCTTCGTTCGCTCGGCGCGAGCCTCGACGTCCGTCAGCTCGAGCTCGAGCGCGCCCAGATGTTGATCCCGCCCTCGGTCGCGTAGCGGTCGATCTCGGCCAGCTCGTCGTCGTCGAACGCGAGCCGGTCGAGCGCGCCGAGCGAGTCGTCGAGTTGCTCGACGCTGGAGGCCCCGACGAGCGTCGAGGTCATGCGCGGGTCGCGGAGCGTCCACGCGAGCGCCATCTGCGCGAGGCTCTGGCCGCGGCCGGCGGCGATCTCGTTCAGTGCGCGGATCCGCGCGAGCGCCTCGCCGGTGAGCAGATCGGGCGACAGCGAGCTGTTCTCGGCGGCGCGAGATCCGGCCGGGATGCCGTCGAGGTACTTGTCGGTGAGCATCCCCTGCGCTAGCGGCGAGAAGCCGATGCAGCCGACGCCGAGGTCGCCGAGCGTGTCGAGCAGCTCGGGCTCGATCCAGCGGTTCAGCATCGAGTACGACGGCTGGTGGATCAGGAGCGGCGTGCCGAGCCCGTCGAGGATCTCCGCCGCCTCGCGCGTCTTCGCGGGCGAGTAGGACGAGATGCCCGCGTACAGCGCCTTGCCCTGCCGCACCGCCGCGTCGAGTGCGCCCAGCGTCTCATCGAGCGGCGTGTCGGGGTCGAAGCGGTGCGAGTAGAAGATGTCGACGTACTCCAGGCCCAACCGCACGAGCGACTGGTCGAGCGAGGCGAGCAGGTACTTGCG
>JBOGZX010000362.1:0-3959 GCA_050697615.1 Gaiellaceae bacterium | reverse complement strand
ATCGGCGGCCTGCACAGCTATCAGGAGTGCTACCACGTGCTCCTCACGCGCGGACCCGACCGCGTGAGCCCGTTCTCGATCCCGTCGATCATCCCGAACATGGGCGCCGGCTGGGTGTCGATCGAGCTCGGGACGAAGGGCCCGCTGATGAGCGAGTGCACGGCGTGCGCGGCCTCGAACATGGCAATCGGAGATGCGATGGACGCGATCCGGATGGGCCGCGCCGACGTGATGTTCGCCGGCGGCTCGGAGGCGCCGATCACCGAGGTCGGTATCGCGGGATTCGACGCGATGCGTGCGCTGTCGCGCCGCAACGACGAGCCCGCGCGCGCGTCGCGGCCCTTCGACCGGGAGCGGGACGGGCTCGTGATGGGCGAGGCGGCGGCCGTGCTGGTGCTCGAGGATCTCGAGCGCGCCCGGGCGCGCGACGCGCGGATCTACGCCGAGCTGATCGGCTACGGCATGTCGTCGGACGCGTCTCACATGACGGAGCCCGACCCGACCGGCGAGAACCCGGCGCGCTCGATAGCGATGGCGCTCGCCGACGCGGGCGTCGACCCGTCCGAGGTCGGCTACGTGAACGCGCATGCCACCTCGACGCCGCTCGGCGACTCGGCGGAGACCCGCGTGATCAAGCGCGCGTTCGGCGAGGAGCATGCACGGAAGCTCGCGGTCTCGTCGACGAAGGGCGCGACCGGTCATTGCTTCGGCGCCGCGGGCGCGGTCGAGGCGGTCTTCACGGTGCTGGCGCTCGTCGACCGCAAGGCGCCGCCGACGATCAACTACGACGACCCCGACCCCGACTGCGACCTCGACTACGTTCCCAACGAGGCGCGCGATCTGCCCGACCTCGAGGTCGCGGTCTCGAACTCGTTCGGCTTCGGCGGCCACAACGCGTCGCTCGTCTTTCGCCGCTACGACGGCGCGTAGCAGCGAGACACGCGGTCCGCGGCGGCGCATACCTTGTGGCCATGCGCCTCGTCGAGGTGAACGGCCGTGCGGTGGAGGTGCTCGTCCGCCGCTCGTCGCGCGTCCAGGGGCACCGCATCTACGTGCGCCAGGGGCGGCCGCCCGAGCTCGTCGTGCGGCCGCGCGCGAGCGAGGCGCAGATCGCCGCCGCGATCGAGTTCCACCGACCGTGGCTGTCGCGGCAGCTCGCCCGAATGTCCGAGCCGCAGCTCGGGCTCGACAGGCTGAAGCTCACGGAGCGGCAGGGCCGCACCGAGGCGCGCGCACGGATCGTGCTGATCGCGCAGTCGGAGGCGGCGGCGCTCGGAGTCTCCTTCAAGCGGATCACGCTGCGCGACCAGCGCAGTCGCTGGGGCTCGTGCTCGAACAAGGGAGCGCTCAGCTTCAACTGGCGTCTCGTGCTCGCCCCGCACGACGTGCTCGATTACGTCGTGGTGCACGAGGTGTGTCACATCGTCGAGCTGCACCACGGGCCGGCGTTCTGGGCGGTCGTCGCCCGTCGAAGGCCGGCGTATCCGGAGTCGAAGCGGTGGCTCGACGACCACGGCTGGGAGCTGCTGGCCTACCGCCCGCCGCCGGACGAGGAGCCCCCGTTAAGCTCGCCCACGTGGAGCGCTGGGCGACCTTCGACTGCTACGGCACGCTGATCGACTGGAACGGCGGCATCCGCGCGGAGCTCGCGCGGGTGTTCGGCGACGAGCGCGCCGACGGGCAGCTCCGGCGCTACCACGAGCTCGAGCCCGAGCTCGAGGGCGACGGGTCGAGCAGCTACCGCGAGATCATGACCGAGGCGATGCGGCGGCTCGGCGCGCCTGCGGGGCAGGAGCACGGCCTGGCCGAGTCGCTCCCGGGCTGGCGTGCGTTTCCCGAGGTGCAGCGGTCTCTCGAGGAGGTGCGTCGCCGCGGCTGGAAGCTGGCGGTTCTCTCGAACACGGACGACGACTACGTCGCGGCCTCGCAGGTGCAGATCGGCGTCGCGTTCGAGGAGGTGATCGTGGCGCAGGAGATCGCCTCCTACAAGCCGGCGCACAAGCACTGGCAGGAGTTCTTCGCCCGGACCCGGGCGCCGCGCGAGGGGCACGTCCACGTCGCCGCGTCGCGGTTCCACGACATCGCGCCCTGCGCCGAGCTCGGCCTGCGCTCGATCTGGATCAACAGGCTCGCAGAGACGGCAGATCCGCCGCCGACGGTCGAGCTGACGGACCTGTTCTCGTTGCCCGAGGCGCTCGACAGGCTCGTTCCGGCGCAGTAGCTGTGAGCTCGCTCCGCGCGCGCTGCCCCGACTGCCGGACGCTCACCGCGGTCGCGGTCGGGCCGGACTACCAGTGCCATTCGTGCGGGCGTGAG
Source organism: Gaiellaceae bacterium (assembly GCA_050697615.1). Lineage (GTDB taxonomy): Bacteria > Actinomycetota > Thermoleophilia > Gaiellales > Gaiellaceae > PALSA-600. The sequence continues at coordinate 1,643 of JBOGZX010000362.1, read as the reverse complement.
TTCGCCGCCGGGCTGATCCGCGTGCCGGGCGCCTGGGGTGCCGGCGGCGAGGCGATGACCGTCGCGGCCGGAATGGCGCTTCCGTGGCCGGAGGCGGCGACGGTGAGCGAGCCGACGCTCGCCGGGCAGATCGCGCAGATCGCGCGCGAGCTTCCGGCGCGACCGCTCGTGCTCGGAGGTTGCTGCTGCGCCCACGTCGGCGCCGTCCGCGAGCTCGTCCGCCGCCACGGACGCGTCGCGGTCGTCTGGCTGGACGCGCACGGCGACCTGAACACGGAGGAGTCGTCGCCGTCCGGGAACGCGTGGGGGATGCCGCTCCGGATGCTGATCGACGCCGGCGACGTCGCACCCGACGACGTGACGCTGCTCGGGGCCCGCAGCCTGGACCCGCCCGAGGCGGCGTTCGTCGAGTCCTCGGGCATCCACCGCGAGCTGGGCGATCTGCCCGAGCGGGTCTACGTCGCACTCGACTGCGACGTGATCGAGCCCTCGCAGCTCGACGTCTTCATGCCGGAGCCGGACGGGATCCCGCTCGACCGGCTGGAGGCCCTGCTCGGGTCGCTGCCACGGCCGGCCGGCGCCGGTTTCACGGGTCTCGTCGCGTCCGAGCGGAACGAGTCGGCGCTTCCCCGGCTCGGCCACGCCCTCGGTCTGTGACCGTCCGCGACTGCAACCGCCGGCCTCGACCGGCGGTCTAAGCTCTACCCATGCCCGAGGCCCGGATCGACGTCCAGGTCGAGCACAAGCACGCTCCGCCCCCGACCGACACGAAGCACGCGAACACCTGCCCGAAGTGCGGGTCGCACTACCGCGACGACGAGCTGCAGGCGGCGCTCAGCGTGTGCGGACAGTGCGGCCATCACTTCCCGATGCGGGCCCGAGCGCGGATCGCGTGGTACGCGGACCAGGACTCGTTCGTCGAGGAGTCGGAAGGGGTGCGGTCGGACGATCCGCTCGAGTTCTTCGACCTCAGGCCGTACTCGGAGCGGCTGTCGGAAGCCGAGCTGAACACGGGGCTCGGCGAGGCGATCGTGACGGGGCAGGCGACGATCGACGGTCACGCCGTCGAGCTCGCGGTGATGGACTTCAGCTTCATGGGCGGCTCGATGGGCAGCGCCGTCGGCGAGAAGTTCTCGCGTGCCTGCGATTCCGCCGTCGAGCGTGGGACACCGCTCGTTTCGGTCACCTCGTCCGGCGGCGCGCGCATGCAGGAGGGGATTCTCTCCCTGATGCAGCTGCCGAAGACCGTGTGCGCGGTCGAGGACCTGCACGACGCGCGGCTGCCGATGTTCGTGGTGATGTCGCATCCCACGACGGCCGGCGTCCTTGCGTCGTTCGCGTCGCTCGGCGACGTGACGATCGCCGAGCCGGGAGCGTTGATCGCGTTCACCGGGCCGCGAGTTGTCCAGCACACGACCCGCGAGAAGCTGCCGGACGATTTCGGCCTGGCGGAGCAGAACCTCCGCTTCGGGCACCTCGATGCGATCGTCCCGCGGCCCGAGCAGCGGGGGTACCTGTCGCGACTGCTGAGGCTGTTCAGGGACGCCGGCGCCGGCGAGGGGCGTGCATGAGCGTAGGCTCGACGGAGCTCGCGGGAATCGGACGGTCTCTGCCAGCCCTGCGGCCCATGCGGGTTCCTCGGG
>JBOGZX010000361.1:0-2471 GCA_050697615.1 Gaiellaceae bacterium | reverse complement strand
CCACGGCCGCGACTCCGGCCAGCGATCCGTCGCCGCCCGCGATCCCCAGCGCGTCGGCCTCGGCGGCACGGGCGACGGCGGCAGGGTCGTCTCCGTCAGCGAGAACGTGGGTTGGAATGCCCCGCGCGGCGGCGGCCGCGAGGAACTCCCCCGCGGAGCCGGCGTCGCCCGCTCTCGGGTTGACGATCAGGAGCGGCCTCACGGAACGGGTCTTCCTGGGTAGGCCGGGACCGAAAGATGGGCCGTTCGGCTCATGCGACCGTCCGATTCGATGCCGAAGATACCGCCATGAACGATCAAGGCATCCTCCACTGCATCGAGGACGACCTCTCCGAGACGTGGGTCGAGGATTGGGCGCAGCGCGGCGTGGGCGAGATCGAGGGCTACCTCGCCAAGCATCTCGCGTTCCTGTCCTTCCTCGACGAAGCCTCCGCGTAGCGACCCGAGCGGGCTTCGGGGGCGCCGGCTAGCCCTCCGCGAGCCCCAGCGCCTTCTCTAGCGAGCCCTTCGGCATCGCTCCCACCGCAGACGCCTGCGGCTCGCCGTCCTCGAACAGCACCATGAACGGGATCGACGCCACGCCGTAACGCTGCGCGAGATCCTGCTGGTCGTCGATGTTCACCTTGACGAGCTTCACCTGATGCTCGTCGGCGATCCGGTCGAGGACGGGGGAGACGGCGTGACACGGGCCGCACCACTCGGCCCAGAAGTCGACCAGCACCTTGCCGTCCGACTTCAGGACTTCGCTCTCGAACGTGTCACTCGTTGCGTTGGTTGGCATTCGGATTCCTTTCGCGTGGACCTACACACTGATTGAACGGCCGGACGGGGCCGTTTCTTCCCGCTCGGTACGATCGAACCATGTTCAGCCCGCTGCCGGACAAGCCGGATCACGCCGCGCTCGAACTCGAGGTTCTCGACTGGTGGGAGCGCGAGCGGATCTTCGAGCGCCTGCGCGAGCGGAACACCGGCGGTCCGCACTGGTCGTTCGTCGACGGCCCCGTGACGGCGAACAGGTCGTCGCTCGGCGTCCACACCGCCTGGGGCCGGACGCTGAAGGACGTCTTCCAGCGCTACAAGGCGCTTCGCGGCTTCGACCAGCGCTACCAGAACGGCTTCGACTGCCAGGGCCTCTGGATCGAGGTCGGCGTCGAGCGAGCGCTCGGCTTGAACTCGAAGCGCGAGATCGAGGATTTCGGGCTCGAGGAGTTCGCGCGCCGCTGTCGCGAGGTCGTCGTCCAGTCGTCCAAAGCGCTGACCCGCGGGTCGATTCGGCTCGGCCAGTGGATGGACTGGGGCAACGACTACTTCACCTTCAGCGACACGAACATCGAGTACATCTGGAAGTTCCTGAAGATCGTTCATGGGCGCGGCTGGCTGTACAAGGGGCACCGCTCGACCGAGTGGTGCCCGCGCTGCGGCACCTCGCTCTCGCAGCACGAGCTGTCGCAGGCGGGGGTCTACCAGGAGCGCGCCGACCCGTCGCTCTTCGTGCGCCTCCCGCTGCTCGACCGTGACGGGGAGTCCGTCGTCGTCTGGACGACGACGCCCTGGACGCTACCGGCGAACGTGGCAGCGGCCGTGCATCCCGCGGAGGAGTACGGCCGCCGCGAGAACGGCGAGTGGGTCGCCCTGAAGCTCTTCCCCGACGACACGTTCGTCGAACGCAAGTCGGGTCGCGACCTCACGGGTTGGCGCTACCGAGGCCCGTTCGACGACCTGAAGCCGGGCTCCGAGGTCGAGCATCGCATCATCCCCTGGGACGATGTGACCATGGACCAGGGGAGCGGCATCGTCCACATCGCGCCGGGGTGTGGCGGTGAGGACTTCGAGCTCTCGCGTGTGCACGATCTCGACGTCCTGACGCCGGTCGACGAATCGGGCCGCTTCTACGACGACTACGGCTGGCTGCACGGCCTGTCGACGACGGAGGCAGCCGACCAGATCGTCGGGCGGCTCGGCGAGACTGGCTTCCTGGTTGAGGCTGGGCTCTACGCGCACGCCTACCCGCACTGCTGGCGCTGCGACACGCCGCTGATCTTCCGGCTGTCGGACGACTGGTTCATCGCGGTCGACGAGATCCGCCCGAAGCTGCTCGACGAGAACGAACGGGTCGTATGGGTGCCGGAGTACATGGGCAAGCGCATGGCCGACTGGCTGCGCAACATGGGCGACTGGAACATCTCGCGCCGCCGCTATTACGGCCTGCCGTTGCCGATCTATCCCTGCTCGTGCGGCCACACGACCCTGATCGGCTCGAAGGCCGAGCTTGCGGAGCGCGCCGTCGAGGGCATGGAGCAGCTCGAGGAGCTGCGCCGCCCGTGGATCGACCGCGTGCCGATCCGCTGCGCCGCCTGCGGCGAGCCGGTGACGCGGATCGCGGAGGTCGGCGATGTGTGGCTCGACGCGGGCATCGTTCCGTTCTCGACGCTCGGCTGGCAGAACCCCGAATGGATCGAGGAGGGCTACGC
>JBOGZX010000360.1:0-3855 GCA_050697615.1 Gaiellaceae bacterium | reverse complement strand
CTTCTGCGCGTGCTGACCCCCGGGCCCGCTAGACCGCGAGAACCTGAAGGCAATCTCCGAGCGAATAGACTCGATCTCCATGGCTGCCATTCTCCTCGACGTGGACGGCGTCCTGCACGTCTCGGGCGCGCCCATCGCGGGAGCGGCGGCCGCGGTACGACAGCTGCGCGCCGCCGGCCACCGGATCCGCTTCGTCACCAACTCCACGACCCGCTCGCGCGCGCAGCTCGTCGCGCAGATGCGCGCGATGGGAGTCGAGCTCTCCGACGACGAGCTGCAGACGGTCGGGGGCGTCGCCGCGACGACGCTCGCCGGCAAGCGCGTGCTCGCGTTGACGATGCCGGGCATCCTCGACGACCTCGACAGCCTGCAGCTCGTCGGGATGAACGTCGAAGCTGTGCTGCTCGGCGGGGCGGACGAGGGCGAGGAGACCGGCCGCGTGTTCTCGTACCTCAACCTGAACCGCGCCTTCCACGAGCTCGATGCCGGTGCCGACCTGTACTGCCTGCACAAGAACAAGTGGTGGCAGACGGGCGACGGCGCGCGGCTCGACGCGGGCGCGTTCGTCGCGGGGCTCGAGTTCGCGGCCGACACGGAGGCGACCGTACTCGGCAAGCCGAGCGCCGCCTACTTCAAGGCCGCGCTCGACGCCCTGGGTGCCGAGGCCGAGCTCGCCTGGATGGTCGGCGACGACCTGGAGGGCGACATCCTGGGCGCGCACCGCCACGGCATGAAGACGATCCTCGTGCGCACCGGCAAGTTCCGGCCCGACGAGGTCGAGCGTTCGCGGGTCCAGCCGGACGGCATCGTCTCGTCGATCGCCCAGTTGCCCGACTGGCTGGAAGCGACCATCTGAGCCGGTGCGTGTCGGCGTCGACCTGATCGAGATCGAGCGGATCCGGGCCGCGCTCGCGCGCCACGGCGAGGAGTTCAAGGAGCGCTGCTTCACCGCCGCCGAGCGCGCGTACTGCGACTCGAAGCCCAACCCATCCCAGCACTACGCCGGCCGGTTCGCGGCCAAGGAGGCGGTCGGCAAGGCACTCGGCTTCGGCGTCCACTTCACCTGGAAGGAGATCGAGATCCGCGGCCGTCCCAAGCCGGGTGTCCATCTGAGCGGTCGCACCGCCGGTTGGGCGGAGCGGATCGGGGCCGCCACGATCGAGCTCTCGATGACGCATTCGCGCGAGCTCGCCGCGGCAGTCGCGGTGGTGGTCAGCCATTCGCGGAGCCCGGCTTCGCCGGGCGGGAGCGAAGGGCGGCCGGACGCGTGAGGTTCCTCAGGTGTCCGGGGTGCCGCTGTGGGTGCGCGGACGGAGGGGACAGTGCTCTGCACGGCTCCGGAAGGCCGGGTGCCTACAGCGGCGTCAGCCGTTCGCGGAGCCCGGCTCCGCCGGGCGGGAGCGAAGGGCGGCCGGACGCGTGAGGCTGCAACCGTTGCTGACGGCGGAGGAGACCCGGCTTGCGGAGCAGGCGCACCAGGGGTCGATGGAGGAGCTGATGGAGCGGGCGGGCACCGCGGTCGCGGAGACGGTGCTGCGCCGGTTCCCGGGCCGGGTGACGGTCGTCTGCGGCAAGGGGCTGAACGGCGGCGACGGGCGCGTCTGCGCGCGGGTGCTGCGCGAGGCGGGGCGCCAGGTGGTTGTCGTCGAGGGGGTCGGCGACCTCGGCGGCCCCGACGTGATCGTGGACGCGCTGCTCGGGATCGGGCTGCACGGCGAACCGCGCGAGGACGCCTCGCGGATGATCGAGCTGATCAACGCGAGCGACCGGCCGGTCGTGTCCGTCGACGTCCCTTCGGGAGTCGACGCGTCGACCGGCGAGGTTCCGGGCGCGGCCGTGCGCGCGACGGCGACCGTCACGTTCGGCGCGGCGAAGGTCGGCCTCGCGATCGCACCCGGCCGGCGGCATGCGGGCAGCGTCACCGTCGCCCCGCTCGGCCTTCGTCCCCGCGACCACGAGCATGCGCTCGTGCCGGCCTCGGCGCTGCTCGAGGTCCCGAGCAAGCAGCCCGACTCGAGCAAGTACCTCGCGGGGTCGGTGCTCGTGGTCGGCGGCTCCCGCGGGCTGACGGGCGCCCCCATGCTCGCTGCGAGCGCGGCGTTCCGCGCCGACGCGGGCTACGTCGCCGTCGCCGTGCCGGAGTCGACGCTGCCGATCTTCGAGACGACGCTGCTCGAGGTCGTGAAGCGTCCACTGCCCGAGGACTCCGCGGGCCGCCTGCTGCCCCGGTCGGCGGACGCGATCCTCGAGGCCGCCGAGAAGGCCGACGCGGTGGCGATCGGCCCCGGCCTCGGCCGCAGCGAAGGCACCGTCGCGCTCGTGAAGATCCTGCTCGCGCAGCTCGAGCTGCCGGTGGTGCTCGACGCCGACGCGCTGTGGGAGCTAGCCCCGTTCAGCCGCGCGGCGCCGACCGTGCTGACGCCGCACAGCGGCGAGCTCGCGCGCCTGCTTTCGAGCGAGAGCCGCGAGATCGACGCGCACCGGCTCGACTCGGTGCGCAGGGCGGCGTCGCGCTTCGGCTCGGTCGTGCTGCTGAAGGGGGCGGACACGCTCGTCGCGTCGCCTCGCGAGGGGGTGCTGGTTGCGGGCTACGGCACGCCAGCGCTCGCGACGGCGGGATCCGGAGACGTGCTCACCGGCGTCGTCGCCGCGTTCCTGGCCAAGGGGATGGAGCCGAAGCTGGCGGCCGCCGTCGCCGCCGTCGCCCACGGCGTCGCGGCGGAGCTCGTCGAGCCGCAGCGTGGCGTCGTCGCCTCGGACCTGCTGCCGGAGCTTCGCCGCGCACTCGCCGGTCACGGCCTGCAACGCGCGCCGCTCGCATGAGGAGCGAGATCGCGATCGACCTCGGCGCGCTCCGCCGCAATGCGCGGACTCTGCTGCTCGCCCTCGACGGCGCCGAGCTGTGGGCCGTCGTGAAGGCGAACGCGTACGGGCACGGCGCCCGCGACTGCGCCCGGGCGGCGCTCGACGCGGGCGCGTCGGCGCTTTGCGTGGCGACCGTGCCCGAGGCACTCGAGCTCCGGCCGGAGCTGCCCGATGCCCGGATCGTCGTGCTGGGGCCGGGGTCGCCCGGCGAGATCGCGCAGGCCCGCGACGCCCACTTCGAGCTGGTCGTGTCGGGCGCGGAGCTGCCCGACGGCGTCCCCCTGCACCTGAAGCTCGACAGCGGCATGGGCAGGTGGGGCCTGTCGGAGCTGCCCGCGCCGGGCCGCGAGCTGGCAGGAGTGATGACGCACCTCGCCACCGCCGACTCCGACCTCGACTTCGCGCGCGTCCAGCTTCGACGCTTTCGCGAGGCGACCGAGCCGCTCGGCGACGTGACGCGCCATGCAGCCAACAGCGCCGCCGCGCTGCGGCTGCCGGAGGCTCGCCTCGACGCCGCGCGCTGCGGGATCGCGCTCTACGGCCTCTCCCCGTTCGGCACGGACGCGGCCGACGACGGGCTCGAGCCGGTGCTCTCGTGGCGAAGCGAGATCGCCCTGTCGAAGCTGCTGCGCGCGGGGGATTCGACCGGCTACGGCCGCCGCTTCGTCGCCGCGCAGGACACGTGGATCGGGATCGTCCCGGTCGGCTACGCGGACGGCTTTCGCCGCGACCTCACCGGCACCGAGGTGTGCGTCGAGGGGAAGCGCAGGCGCATCGTCGGCACCGTCTCGATGGACGCGGTCGCCGTCGGGCTCGATCGAGAGCTGCCGGCCGGGACGCCCGCGACGATCGTCGGCGACGGCGTGACGCTCGAGGAGCACGCGCGGGTGGCGGGCACGATCAACTACGAGCTCGTGTGCGGTATCGAGTCGTCGCCGACGCGCGCGCGGCGCGTCGTCGTGGGGGAGCGGGAGTGAGCAAGCCCGATCG
>JBOGZX010000359.1:0-2469 GCA_050697615.1 Gaiellaceae bacterium | reverse complement strand
CGGTGCCGATCAGCAGCATCAGGGCGAAGCCCTTGACGCCTGCGGTCGCGACCGCGAACAGAATCAGCGCAGTGATCCCGGTGACGACGTTCGCGTCGATGATCGTGTGGAAGCCCTTGGCATACCCGGCGGCGATCGCGGCGCGCACGGACTTGCCTGCACGGGACTCCTCCTTGATCCGTTCGAACACGACCACGTTCGCGTCGGCGGCGACGCCGATCGTGAGAATCAGCCCCGCAAAGCCGGGCAGTGTGAGGGTGACGCCGAAGAGCAGGATCGCGGCGTACATGAAGGCGGCGTAGATGCCGAGCCCGAGCACGGCCACGAGCCCGAGGAAGCGGTAGAGCAGTAGCAGGAACAGCGCGACGACGATCAGGCCGCCGATCGCGGCGTTCCGCGCCTGCTTCAGCGAGTCCTTGCCGAGCGTGGCCGATACGTCGGTGCGCTCGAGCGAGATGAAGTTGACGGGCAGCGCGCCGGTCTGCAGAACGAGCGCCAGGTTCTTCGCCTCGTTCAGGCTCGCCATACCGGTGATCTGCGCGCCGCTGCCGGCCGGGTTGATGCCGTTCGGCAGCTGCGTGTAGTCGATCTGCGGCCACGAGCGGATCTCGTTGTCGAGCACGATCGCGAAGTGCTGCGGCTGCTGGGCGATCTGACCGCGGATCGCCTCGTTCTTGGTCACGCGCTCGAAGTCCTTGTTGCCCTTCTTCGTGAACTGCATCAGCACGACCGGCTCGCCCGACGTCGGGTCGAAGTCCTGCCGCGTGCCCGACAGCTTCAGCTCGTTGCCGTTCATGTTCGGGTAGGGGCCGTAGCGGTCGTTCGGGTAGGGCCCGTGCTTGAACAGGTAGTAGTCGGTCTGGCCGGCCGGCGGCAGACCCGTCGCGGTGTTCTCGCCGGGGCAGACGGTCGTCGTCTGGGCCGAGCACGTGATCAGCACGGTGTTGTGCGGCACAGTCAGGATCTTGTCGCCCTTCGGCATCTTTCCGCGGAAGTTGTCGAGCAGGCCGGGGCTGCCGTTCGGCAGGCGGTGCAGCGACTGGGCCGGGCCGGCGGCGACGCGCCACGTGGTGGTGGTGGTGGTCGTCGTCTTCTGCTTCTTGCCGGTGCCGGTGGTCGTCGTCGCCTGCTTCGGCCGGAAGAGCACGTATTCGCTCGGCGAGCCCTTCTTCAGGCTGGTCTGCACGTGCGAGAGCAGGTCGTACAGGCTGCGGATCGCGACCGGCCCGGACGCGGAGGTCGACGGCGGCAGCAGCGCCGGCTCGAGGTCGTAGAGCGCGAGCTGGGCCGTCGAGCCGATGATCTGCGCCGCCTGGTTGACGTCGTGGATGCCCGCGAGCTGGATCACGATCTCGTTGCCGCCCTGCTTGCGGATCTCGGGCTCCGACACGCCGAGCTTGTCGACGCGGCTGCGCATGATCGAGACCGAGCGGTCGAGGTCGGCGCTCGTCAGCTTGTGCCCCTTCGGCGGCTGGGCGCGGAGCACCACCTCGAGGCCGCCCTGCAGGTCGAGGCCCTTCTTGATCGACCGGTGCGCCGGCGAGCTCGGGACGATCAGCACCGCGACCCCGACGAGCGCGAGCAGGATGAGGACGACGAGGACGAGATGGGAGCGCCGAGAAGACACGCGCCGGACAGGTTAGCCTGGTTGCGGGGGTTCTTCGGGACCGATTTCGGGCCCGCGACCATCCTCCGGCGGCGGCTCGAGCTCGGGCTCCACCTCCACCTCGATCTCCCGCGCGACGGCGGCCACCGCCCGGCGGTCGAGGGTCACGGGCACGCCGGCCGAGATCTCGGCCGTCAGCTGCTCGTCGCCCAGTTCCTTGACGACCGCGTGCAGCCCGCCCGCGGTGATGATCTCGTCCCCGACCTCGATCGAGCGCTGCATCGCCGAGTGCGAGCGCTGACGTCGTCGCGCGGGCAGGAAGAACAGCACCCAGACGGCGACGAGAATCACGATCAGGATCAGGAATCCGCCCACGTCCACCTTTCGAGGAGATCGCGCTTGTAGGAGGCGAACCCGCCGCGCTCGATCGCCTCGCGCGCGCCCCGGGTCAGCTCGAGCAGGAAGCGTAGATTGTGGAGCGAGAGCAGCCGCAGGCCAAGCAGCTCGTTCTGGTTCACGAGGTGACGGATGTAGGCGCGGGTGAAGCGGGCGCAGGCCGGGCAGTCGCAGCCCTCGTCGAGCGGCGCCGGGTCGCGCGCGAAGCGGGCGTTCCGCAGGTTGAGGCGCCCCTCGCCGGTGAGGGCGCTGCCCGTGCGCGCGGTGCGGGTCGGCAGGACGCAGTCGAACATGTCGACGCCCGCCTCGATCACCTCGAGGATCCCCTCCGGGTCGCCGATGCCCATGAAGTACCGCGGCCTGTCGGCGGGCATCAGACGGGCAGACCACGCCGTCGCCTCGAACATCGCTCCGCGCTCCTCGCCGATCGCGAGGCCGCCGATCGCGTTGCCGTCGAAGTCGAGCTC
>JBOGZX010000358.1:0-4590 GCA_050697615.1 Gaiellaceae bacterium | reverse complement strand
CCGCTGGACGCTGCGGCGTCGTACCTCGGCGTGACGCTGGACGTGCTCCGCACGCAGCTGGCAGCGGGCAAGTCGCTCGCCGACGTGGCGGCAGCGCAAAGCAAGTCGGTGAGCGGTCTCGAGGACGCGCTTCTCACCGATGTAAAGGCCCAGCTCGGCGCGGAGGTCGCGGCGGGCCGCCTGACGAGCGATCAGGAGACCTCCGCGCTCGCGCAGGCGCAGACGCGGATCGGCGAGATGGTCGACCACATCGGGCTGCCACCCGGTCGAGACGGGGGCAACCGCGGTGGCCTGAACGACGCGGCGGCCGCCTACCTCGGCCTGACCCACGCCCAGTTGCGGGCCAAGCTGGACGCCGGTCAGACGCTTGCGCAGGTGGCTGCGGCGCAGGGCAAGAGCGTCGACGGGCTGAAGGACGCGCTCGTGACGCAGTTCCGCTCGACCCTCGACGGCGTGATCAATGCGACGCACGCCGGCGGGCCCGACGGTCCGCCGGCGGGCGTCAGGCCGTAACGGGAAGCGTGAGGCGGAAGCGGGCGCCGGCCGGCGTGCTCTCGGCCGTCGCCCGCCCGCCGTGCGCCTCAGCCGCCTCGCGGACGATCGCGAGGCCGAGGCCGGCGCCGGGCTTCGACCGGGCTGACGCGGCACGGTAGAAGCGGTCGAAGACGCGGGGGAGGTCAGTTTCGGAGATGCCGGGGCCGTGGTCGGTGACGACGACCTCGCCGCCCCGCACGGTCACCTCGATGGGCGCGCCGTCGGGGCTGTACTTGGCGGCGTTGTCGAGCAGGTTCGAGACCGCGCGCTCGAGCAACACCGCGTCGGCCCTGACGGTCGAGGGCGAGAGCGCAGTCACGAATGTCACGTGCGGTGCGCGCGCCTGCGCGCGCTCGACCACGGACGAGACCAGATCGTCGAGCTGCACGTCCTCGACCCGCAGCTTGCGCTCCTCGCCGCGGGCGAGCTCGACGAGATCCGAGACGAGCGTCGTCAAGGCGTTCAGCTCGACGGACGCTTCGGCCGCTGCCCGCCGCGCCTCCTCTGCGGGGAGCTTCCCCTCGCTGAGCAGGTCGACGTTCGTCCGCGCGGCCGTCAGCGGCGTGCGCAGCTCGTGGGAGGCGTCCGCGACGAGGCGGCGCTGCGCGCCGACCGACTTCTCCAGCGCCGCGAGCATCGCGTTGAAGCGCGTCGCGAGCTGTCCCAGCTCGTCGCCGCGCTCAACGTCGACGCGCTCAGCCAGGTTTCCCGTCGTCGCGACCTCGTCCGCCGCCGCCGTCAGGCGGCGGATCGGCCTGAGCGCGGCCGCCGCCACGAAGGCGGCCAGCGCCGCCGCCGCTGCGACGCCCAGGAAGCTGATCAGGACGACCCAGAACCCGATGCGGTGCAGCGCGCGATCGGTCTGCGCGAGCGACGTGACCGTCACGATCGCGCCACCGACGTCGAGCCCGGCGGCGTAGACGCGGAAGTGGGTGTGGTCGATCGTCTGATCCCCGAAGTACTCGTCGGCCGCTCCCGAGGCGACCTGCTTCACCTGCTTCGTGACCGGGATCGGCGCGGTCTCCCGCACCACGGTTCCGTTGCCGGCGACGATTGCGTACGGCACCTGGCCGTACAGACTCGGCCGGTGGCTGTTGGCGGAGTCGAGCGCCTGGCCCGCCTGCGCGGTCAGGCCGGCGTCGACCTGGCTGCGAAGCTGGTGCTTGGCGATCACCCAGACGGCCGCCGACGCGCCGGTCACGGTCACGGCGATCGCCGCGGCGGTCAACAGGATCAGCCTGAGACGGAAGCTCATGCGCGCCCCCACGCCGGCCGTTCCCGGCTGGCGGAGCCGCATCGGCAGCGACGCCCGAGAGACCTGCACGGGCCGCCTCAAGCTTCCTCCCGCAGCGCGTAGCCGACGCCGCGCACCGTGTGCAGGAGCCGTGGCTCGCCGTCCTCCTCGAGCTTGCGACGCAGGTAGCCGACGTAGACCCAGAGCGCGTTCGAGGTGGCGCCGAAGTCGTAGCCCCAGACGCGCTCGTAGATCTGCGACCGCGTCAGGACCTGGCGCGGATTCCGCAGGAACAGCTCCAGCAGGTTGAACTCCGTCCGGGTCAGGTGCACGCGGCGGCCGCCCCGCGTCACCTCGCGGGTTGCCGGGTCGAGCGTCAGGTCTGCGAAGCGCAGCTGCTCGTTGCCGGTGCCGGCCCGCCGCAGCAGCGCACGCACCCGCGCGCGCAGCTCCTCGACCGCGAACGGCTTCACCAGGTAGTCGTCGGCGCCCGCGTCGAGCCCCTCGACCCGGTCGGAGACCGCGTCGCGGGCGGTGACGACGAGCACCGGGACGGCGTCGCCGCGCCCGCGCAGCGAGCGGCAGACGTCGAGGCCCCCGACGCCGGGCATCAACAGGTCGAGCACGATCGCGTCGGCCGGCGCGTGCGCGTGCCGGGCGAGGGCCTCCCCGCCGTCGGCGGCCTCGTCGACCTCGTAGTCGACGCGGAGGGCGCGCGAGACGGCCGACCTGACGGCCGGATCGTCGTCGACGACAAGGACGCGCGTGCTCATGGGCGAATTCTTCCCTCGCTTTCTAAGAGGCGGCTAACAGCTCGGCTTCCGCTCTCCGAGGGGGCAGCGTACGATCTGGCCGGTCGATCGGGGGGCACCACCTGCACGCGCTCGTCACTGCGCTCGGCGTCGTCAACACCATCCTCTTCGTCGGGTTGTCGGTGCTCGCCCTGCTGCGGTGGTCGCGGCGCAGCGACCCCGCCGCCGGCTGGCTCGCGCTCGCGTTTCTCGCGCTCGGAGTGATCGTCTCCGTGGGGCGGTTGATCCCCACCCATCCGCATGGCCTCGTCCAGGACGTGCCGCAGCGGATCGAGATCGAGCTGCTCGTGCTCTTCCCGTACTTTCTCTACCGGTTCGCGATCGTCTTCGTGCCGCCGTCCGTCCGCCTGCAGCGGGCCGTCCTGAGCCTGACGTTGCTGCTGACGATCTGGACGTTCACGCTGCCGCGCTTTCCGTCCGCGGGAGAGCCCAGACCGAACTGGTTCGTCGCGTACATCGTCGCGTTCCTCGTGCACTGGTCGCTGCTCTCGGCCGTGGTCGCCGTCCGGCTCGGGCGTGCCGGTCGTGGACAGCCCGGGGTCGCCCGAACGCGGATGCAGATGCTCTCGTTCGCGTCGGCCGGCCTGACGATTGCGATCGTCGGTGCGGCGATGGGCCCGCAGACGGACTCGCCGGGAGCCGTGCTCGTCGCGCTGCTCGCGTCGGCGAGCGGGCTGGCCTTCGGGCTGGGTCTCGCACCGCCGGCGCTGATTCGCGCACACTGGCGGCGCAACGAGCAGCTGCGGCTGCAGGAGGCGGTGCGGGGGCTGATGACGCTCGCGACCACCCGCGTCGAGATCGCCGAGCGCGTCCTCGGCCCGGTCGCGGCGATGGTCGGCGCTCGCGCGGCGGCGATCCTCGACGGCGACGGCCACGTGCTCGCGACGCGCGGCCTTCCATCCGGAGCGGAGCGGCTCCTCCGCGCCGGCGAGCGTCCCGCCAAGGACGACGAGGAGGTGGTGTCGATCGGCGCTCCCGGGGCGACGCTGCTCGTCTGGACGTCGACCTACGCGCCGTTCTTCGGCGAGGACGAGCTCCGGCTTCTCGACACGATGGCCGCGATGACCGGCATCGCGCTCGACCGCGTCCGCCTGTTCGAGCAGGAGCACGAATCCCGGGTCGGGCTCGAGCATGCGAACGAGGTGATGGCGAACTTCGTCGCCCTGGCCGCCCACGAGCTGCGGACGCCGGTCACGACCATCCACGGCTTCGTCCAGACGCTGCACCACCTCGGCGACCGCCTCGAGGAGGAGCAGAAGGAGGAGCTTCGCACCGCCCTCGAGCAGCAGACGCTCCGCATGGCGTCGCTCGTCGAGCAGCTGCTCGACCTGTCGCGGCTCGACGCCGACGCCGTGGACGTCCGGCCCCAGCGCGTCGACCTGCGAGCGCGCCTGCAGGAGGTGGTCGCCGTCGCCGCGGGAAGCGGTGCCGCCGACGTTTACCTCGACCTGCCGCCGCAGCTCGACGCGAACGTCGATCCGTCGATCCTCGACCACATCGTCACCAACCTCGTCACCAACGCCTTCCGCTACGGCCGTCCGCCCGTGCGCGTCACTGCGCGGCTCGCCGGGGGAGGCGTCCAGGTGTTCGTGGAGGACGCCGGGCCCGGCGTCGCGCGCGAGATCGAGGAGACGCTGTTCGAGCGGTTCACGCGGGCGGGCGTGTCGCGCGACCGGGTCGCCGGGACCGGCCTCGGGCTCGCGATCGCCCACGCCTACGCACAGGCGCACCGCGGCGACCTCCGGTACGAGCGCGGCGCGAACGGCGCGCGTTTCGTCGTGGAGCTGCCCTCGGTATAGGTTTCTCTTCGTGGCCGCCGCCGCCGTCGAGAAGCTGATGCACCAGACGCTGCTCGGAGAGGCCGTGGAGTGCGCCAACACGGCCGTGTTCGTCTGGAACGACGATCGCCGGTACGTCGCGGTGAACGAAGCCGCCTGCGAGCTCGTCGGCCTCACGCGCTCGGAGCTGGTCGGGATGAGGGTGGGCGATCTGACCGTCGACTACGACCCG
>JBOGZX010000357.1:0-2156 GCA_050697615.1 Gaiellaceae bacterium | reverse complement strand
GTGTGCGCCGTACAGCCCTACGACACCGAGGACGAGGTCTTCGAGCTCGCGAACTCGACGCGCTACGGCCTGCAGGCGGGCATCCTCACGCACGACCTCGGCCTCGCGTTCCGTGCCGCGCGCGAGCTCGAGTTCGCGGCCGTCACGGTGAACGAGACGCCGAGCTGGCGCGTCGACCACATGCCCTACGGCGGCGTCAAGGAGTCGGGCAACACGCGCGAGGGGCCGCTCTACGCGGTGAAGGAGTTCACCGAGGAGCGCCTCGTGATCGTCGACTACGGCGACTGACGCCGCCGCTCGGCGGACGCACAGTCAGACACGCTGCGCGGGTCAGACCCTCACCCTGGCGCCACACCACCTTCGTCGACGGTCGGCGTGCGCACGACGAGCGGATCGGTGAAGACGTCGAGGTCGTCGCGGCTCGCGGAGGAGAACTCCGACACGACCGCGCCGTCACAGCCCGCCTGGAAGCGGTGCAGCGTGTCGGGCGGGATCGTGAACTGCTCGCCTTCGGCGAGCACGAGCTCCCGATCCGCCACCCACAGCCGCACCGAGCCGCGCCGGCAGCGGAACGTCTCCTCCTTTCCCGGCGTGCCGTCGAACGGCGGATGCCGGTGCTCGGGACAGACCTGGCCGGGGTAGAGCACGAGCTCCTTCGCGCAGTAGCGGTCCGTGTTGACGTAGACGTAGAGCTGCAGCCCGGCCTCGCGCAGCCGTCCGAGGCCGAAGTCCGTCACCTCGATCCGCTCGCGCTCGGCGTCCGTCAGCACGACGCCCGCCGCGGCGAGCTGCTCGGCAGCGTAGGCCTGAGCCGCCTCGTACTCCGAACGCGCCGTCATCCGCTCCTCCCGTCGATCGGGCCGGCGCCGTCGCCGGCGCGGCACGGGTACGTCGTCGGCACGAGGCCGCTCGCTCCACGGTACTCGAGCGAGAGAGTGGAAGCCGACCAGCGGGAGATCGCCCGGGACCCGGGCAACATCACTAGATTCGGCTTCGAGTACACGACTCAGGAACGCAACATCACCGGCCGCATCGCCAGACCTTGATCCGCCACGCCGAGTACACCCGCGCGCGCCTCGCCCAGACCTCCGAGCGCCTGCGCGACCTCGTCTATCCGGAGACGTGCGCGCCGGACGAGCTGCTCGTCGCCGGCCCCGTCGACCGGATCGGCGTCGACGACGCGGCCGAGCTCGACTACCGCCCGGCGGTCCCGGGCGAGCGGTTCGGCCCGCTCTGGGCCACGTTCTGGTTCCGCCTTCGCGCAACCGTGCCGGAGGACTGGCGCGGTCGCCGCGTCGACCTGTTGTGGGTGACGCGCAGCGAGTCGACGCTGTGGGTCGACGGTCGCAGCGTGCAGGGCCTCAACACGGGCGGAGGCGGTGAGCGCCCCGACGCGCTCCTCGTGCGCGAGGCGCGGGGCGGCGAGACGCTCGAGCTCGCGATCGAGCTCGCGTGCAACGGCATGTTCGGCCTGAAGGACGTGCCGCCCGAGCTCGAGCGGTGCGAGCTGGCGCTCTTCGATCCGCACGCCTGGAAGCTGTGGCTCGACTTCGAGACGCTGCGCGCGCTCGAGGCCGACGAGCACACCGAGCCGAGCTGGGCCGGTGAGCTGCGCTCCGGGCTGGACCGGTTCTGCAACGAGGGCGACGAGCAGATCCTCGCCGCGCTCTACGAGCACCGGAACGGCACGCACGCTCACGAGCTCGCCGCGATCGGGCACGCGCACATCGACACGGCGTGGCTGTGGCCCCTCGCCGAGAGCTACCGGAAGACGGTGCGCACGTTCAGCAGCCAGACGCGCTACATGGACGACTATCCGGAGTTCCGCTTCGCGTGCTCGCAGGCGCAGCAGTACGCGTGGATCAAGGAACGCAATCCCGACCTCTGGGAGCGGATCCTCGCAAAGGTCGCGACCGGGCAGTTCGTTCCGGTCGGCGGCAGCTGGGTCGAGCCAGACTGCAACATTCCCTCGGGCGAATCGCTGCTGCGCCAGTTCGTGCACGGCCAGCGGTTCTTCGAGCGCGAGCTGGGCCGGCGCTGCCGCGAGTTCTGGTCGCCGGACGCATTCGGCTACTGCAACCAGCTCCCGCAGCTGATGCGGCTGGCGGGGATGACACGGTTCCTCACGCAGAAGCTCTCGTGGAACCGCTTCAACC
>JBOGZX010000356.1:0-4576 GCA_050697615.1 Gaiellaceae bacterium | reverse complement strand
GCGGACGGCGCGGCACGCTGCCGGCCTCGCGCGGCTTCCCGGCCGTCGCGACGCGAACCTCTCCGCCCTGCTCGACCACGAGGCGCTGGGGCGGCTCGTCGTCGTCGAGGAAGCGCGAGAGCACCTCCTCGGCGTACCCGCCCGACGCGACCGCCGCCGGCGCTGCGAACTCGACCATCGCCTGCGCTCGTTCGTCGCCCGAGGACAGCTTCAGGAGGTAGGACGCGTCACAGCCGGAGCCTGCGGTGGGATCGACAGCGCAGACGCCGTCCACGGTCCAGGTGTGCGCCACGATTCAAGTATGCCCGCCCCTTCGTGCCGGCGCGGAGATCGTCGCGACGCGCTTGAAACAAATGGCTCGTAGCAGGATCCTGTCTGGATGCCGCCGCGCCCCTCGGGAACCGTCACCTTCCTCTTCACAGACGTGGAGGGATCGACACGGCTGCTCGGCCGACTCGGGCCGTCCGGATACGCCGAAGCGCTCGCCGCCCACGGCGCCGCCGTGCGGACCGCGTGTACGGCGCACGGCGGGTGGGAGGTCGACACCCAGGGCGACTCGTTCTTCGTCGCCTTCGAGCGTGCGCGCGACGCCGTGGCTGCAGCCGCCGAGGCGCAAGCCGCTCTCGAGCCGGGGCCGGTTCGCGTCCGGATGGGCATCCATACGGGCGAGCCGCTGCTCACCTCCGCCGGCTATGCGGGGATGGACGTCCATCGCGCCGCACGGATCGCCGCCGCCGGCCACGGCGGCCAGGTCCTGCTATCGCAGTCGACAAGCGACCTGATCGACGGCTTCGAGATCGTCGATCTCGGCGAGCACCGGCTCAAGGACCTGACGAAGCCGGAGCGGCTCTACCAGCTCGGCCACGGCACGTTCCCGCCCGTGAAGAGCCTGAACCGGTCGAACCTGCCGATCGCGGCGAACCCGCTCGTGGGTCGGACGGCGGACCAGCTCGAGCTGGCCGCGCTGATCCGGCGGTCGCGGTTGGTGACGATCACGGGCGCCGGAGGGATCGGCAAGACCCGACTCGCGCTGCAGCTCGCCGCCGATCTCTCCGACGAGTTCCCCGACGGCGTCTTCTTCGTCCCGCTCGCGTCGCTCGCCGATCCGGCGCTCGTCCTTCCCATCGTGCTGGAGGCCCTCGGCATCTCGGACGCCGACACGGAGGCCCGCCGCGTGCTGCTCGTCCTCGACAACTTCGAGCATCTCCTCGCGGCGGCGCCGGCGGTCGCCGAGCTCCTGACGCGCCCGACGGGCGCGACGCTGCTGATCACGAGTCGGACGCCGCTGCACCTGTCGATGGAGATCGAGTACCCGCTCGACCCGTTGCCGCAAGACACGGCTGTTGAGCTGTTCCTCGACCGGGCGCGCACGGTCCGACGCTCGGCGGAGCCCTCCGCCACCGTCGGCGAGATCTGTCGCAGGCTGGACGGACTGCCGCTCGCGCTCGAGCTCGCCGCGGCGCGCCTGAAGCTGCTCAACCCTCCCTCGCTCCTGACGCGCCTCGACTCGCGCCTGCCGCTTTTGACGCGCGGTCCAACCGACCTTCCCGAACGGCAGCGAACGCTCGAGGCGACGATCGCCTGGAGCTACGACCTGCTGGATCAAGACGCGCAGCACGTGTTCGCTCGCCTGTCCGTGCTCGCGGGAAGGTTCGACTTGGACGCGGCCGAGACCGTCGTCGGCGCCGACCTGGAGGCGCTCACTACGCTCGTCGACGCCAGCCTGCTGAGGCCGGGGGGAGACAGCCGCTTCCTGATGCTGGAGACGATTCGCGAGTTCGCGCGGAACCGGCTCTCCGACGAAGACGCCGTTGCCCTGCCGAGCCGCCACGCTGCGTACTACCGCAGTCTGGCCGAGCGCGCGGCTCCACACCTGACGGGTCCTGACGCCGCCGAGTGGCTCGCGAGGCTGGAGGCCGACCAGGGCAACCTGCGCTCGGCGCTCGGCTGGTACGTGCTCGAGGAGCCGCACCTGGTGCCACGGCTGACGATCGCCCTGTGGCGGTTCTGGCTCGTGCGCGGGCGCTTCGACGAGGGCCAGACGTCGATCGAGCGCGCTCTGCGTCTCGAGCCGACGCCGACGGAGCACGCCGAGCTGCTGTACCAGCTCGGTGCGATCGTGATCTCGCGCGGCGCCACCGCGCGCGGCCGCGCCGTCTTCGAGGAGTCACTCGAACGCTTCCGGGCGGAGGGGCTCGAGCACGGCGAGGCTCGCAGCCTCGGCGCTCTCGGCCACGTCGCGACCGACCGGGGCGCATGGCGCGAGGCGATCGAGCTCTACCAGGAAGCCGCCGTGCTCTTTCGCCGGATAGGCGACCGCCTCGGCCTCGGCAAGGTGCTCGGCGACCTCGCGACGGTGCACCTCCGCTCCGGCTCGCCCGAACGGGCGCTGCCTCTCGCGGTGGACAGCGTGGCGATCCACCGGGAGTTCGGCAACCATCAGGGCGAGGCACTGGCGCTGGCGACCGCGGGGTACGCCCACCTGGCGACCGGGGACCTGGTTCGCGCGCGCGCGCTGCTCGCCGAGAGCACTCTCACCGCGCACCGGCTGGGCTACCTGCACGGCCTCCTGTTCAGCCTGAACGGTCTCGGTGCGATCGCCTTCTCGAGCGGCGACCGAAGGCGGGCGGCCGCGGTGTTCGATGCCGCGAGAGCGTTGCGCCTCTCGATCGGGATCGAGCACGATCCGGACGACTTCCTGGTCGCCGACGCGCGCGCCGCCGTCGCCGGGGACGAACCGGCCGTCGCCGGCGGCGGCGACCTCGATCTCGACAAGGCGGTCGTTCTGGCGCTGACGGTCTGAAGGACGGAACGCCCTCAGGCGTCGAAGAGCCGGATCACCTGTTGGCCGTGCAGATCCTGCAGCAGCCCGTCGACGTCGCCGTCCTTGACGAGGACGTACGCGAACTGGGGGTCCGTGTCGTCGTCGAACCACAGATGCTCGAACTGCCCGTGGTGCTTCGTGCAGACCAGCTCCACCTCGTCCACCGTCCGGCGCCCCGGGTTCGGCCTGTCCGCGTTGATCCGGATGAAGTTGTGCGGCAATCTCCACCTCCTCGAGTTGGCGCGGATCATCCTCGATCCCCGGCTCCGGCACAAGGCTGCGTCACCCTCTTCCAACGGCGCGGACGGTCGGCGCGGGCGCGGGAAGGGAGGAGCGGCGTAAGAGGCTACTCGGACGTCGTCCGTTATTCGGGACGTTCGTCCCCGGGCCGCATGCGGTAGACGATCCTGCCGCGGCCGAGGTCGTAGGCGGAAAGCTCGATCCGGACGCGGTCGCCCGGGTTCATGCGGATGCGGAACCGGCGCATCTTCCCGGCCGTGTAGCCGAGGGTCTCGTGCCCGTTGTCGAGCTGGATCCGGAACATCCCGTTCCGGAGCGCCTCGACGATCTCGCCGGTCATCTCGACCTTCTCTTCCTTCTGAGGTATCTCCGACTCCTTTCGAGTGGGGTGGAAAGCGGTGGCGGGCTTGCGCCCGCCACCGGCTAGCCGACGACCGAGACGTTCGCGGCCTGAGGGCCCTTGTCTCCCTCCTGCGCCTCGTACTCGACCTTCGCGCCTTCGTCCAGCGACTTGTAGCCGCTGCCCTGAATTGCGCTGAAATGCACGAAGAGGTCCTTCCCGCCTTCATCCGGGGTGATGAAGCCGTACCCCTTCTCCGAGTTGAACCACTTGACGGTTCCGGTTGCCATATTTTCCTTCACCTCCTTGCCAATTTCGTGAACGGACAAGAAGGTGCCGGAGCACCATCTGGACTCGCTCGAAGTACTTCGCGCAGAGTGTAGCCGCGGACCGGTTGCTACGCTCGGCACATGGAGGCGACGGTGCAGGTCCGCAAGCCACGCCTCCGCGGGGTTTTTCACGAGGTCGGCTTCTATGCCGCCGTCGGGCTCGCGATCCCGCTGAGCGTCACCGCCGAGCCGGGCCGCGCACGCGCCGCGGCGATCGTCTTCTCGGCATGCGTCGCCTGGTGCTTCGGCGCGAGCGCGCTGTACCACCGGCCCACCTGGACGCCCGTCGTCCGCTCGTGGCTCGCGCGCCTCGACCACGCGGGCATCTATCTGCTGATCGCCGGCACGTACACGCCCTTCGGGTTGCTCGTGCTGTCGCGGGACTGGGCGATCCCCGTGCTGTCGATCGTCTACGCGGGCGCGGCCGGCGCGATCGCGATGAAGCTGTTCTGGGTGCGCGCCCCGAAGGTGCTCTCCGCCACGATCGGCATCGGGCTCGGCTGGGTGGCGGTCGTCGCGATCACACAGCTCGCGAAGATCGGCGCGGCCGGGCTGACGCTGATCGTCGGCGGCGGGCTCTTCTACACGCTCGGCGGCATCGTCTACGCGCGCCGCAAACCCGACCCGCGCCCGGCCCTGCTCGGCTACCACGAGCTGTTCCACCTGTGCACGATCGCCGCCGCCGCCTGCCAGTACGCGGCGATCGCGTTCTTCGTGCTCCCGCGCGGCTAGCACGTCGAGGCGGGCGGGCTCCCCGGCTCACACCCGCTCCGGCGCCGGCAGAGCCGGCACCTGCGCTCCCCGAGAGCCTCCGTCGAGCCTACGGCTCATACCCGCTCCGAC
>JBOGZX010000355.1:0-5654 GCA_050697615.1 Gaiellaceae bacterium | reverse complement strand
TCAAGGCGTTCGGCGTCCGTTTCAAGCAGCTCGGCGGCAAGATCGTCGACCAGGAGACCTACCAGTCGCTCGGGGGGAACAACGTGCAGAACGCGGTCAGCCGGCTGAACGACAAGAAGGCCGACGTGATCGTGACCGGCACCGCCGGCGCGTTCGGCGCCCTGTCGACGCTGATCTCGGGCCTGCGCAGCCTCGGCAACAACACGCCGGTGCTCAACTCGTGGGCCGGTGACGGCACCTACTGGCTTCCGAAGAGCCCGCCGGTGACGAACTACTGGTTCGTGACGTTCGCGTCGGTGTTCGGGGACGACCCGAACCCGGCGATCAACAAGCTCGCGAAGCAGGTGCACGCGGCCACCGGAGGGTTCGTGACGGGCCCGGCGGCGATCGACGGCGTCGCGACCGCGATCAGGCGGGCGCACGGCTCCACCAAGGGGTCGGTGCTGGCCGCGCAGATGGAGAAGTTCAAGAAGGTGCCGACGCTCTCGGGCCTCGTCAGCTTCTCGAAGCGCTACCACACGGTGTTCGGCCGTCAGTACCGCGTGATCAAGATCCAGGACAACAAGGCGCACCTCGTCGGTACCGTCACCGCCAAGGTCGTCCCGAAGATCTGATTCGGAGACCAGTTGGCGGCTGAGGGAGTAGCCGATCGCGATTCGCAGAGGGGGCCCGACACGCTTCGGGCCTCCTCTGTCTCGCGATCCTTCGACGGGGTCCAGGCGCTCGGCGGCGTCACGCTCGAGCTCCGCCGGGGCGAGGTCGTTGGGTTGATCGGGCCGAACGGCGCGGGCAAGTCGACGCTCGTCAACGTGCTGAGCGGCTTCGACCGTCCCGATTCCGGCTCGGTGTCGCTCGGCGACCGCGACGTGACGCGCTGGTCGCCCAGCCGCCGGGCGCGGCATGGGCTCGCCCGGACGTTCCAGCACAGTCATCTCTTTCGCGACCTGTCCGTACGCGAGAACATCGAGGTCTCGGCGCTGGGCGTGGGCGCCGGCCCGCGCCGCGCGGCCGCGCGCGCGGATTCCCTGCTCGAGCTGTTCGGCCTGGGGCGGTACGCTCGCGCTCCCGCCTCGGCGCTCGCCCACGGCGACGCGCGGCGGCTCGGCGTGGCGAGCGCACTCGCGATGGAGCCGAGCTTCGTGCTCATGGACGAGCCGGCCGCGGGGCTACCGGAGGCCGAGGTGCCCGACTTCGCGGCGGTCGTGCGGTCGGTGCGCGACGATCACGGTGCCGGGGTGCTGCTGATCGACCACAACATGGCGCTGATCATGGAGATCTCCGAGCGCATCCACGTGCTCGACGAGGGGACGATGCTGGCCGAAGGGACGCCGGCGGAGATCCGCTCGAACCTCGACGTCGCCGCCGCCTACCTCGGAGAGAGCGCCGTGCAGGAGGGCGGCGCGGGATGACTCTGAGCGTCGAGAACCTGAGCGTCCGCTACGGCGCGGTGCAGGCCGTGCGGGACATCTCGTTCACCGTCTCGCCGGGCGAGATCGTCGGCCTGATCGGGGCGAACGGCGCCGGCAAGTCCTCGACGCTGCACGCGATCATGGGCGCGGCGCCGGTGACGGGCGGCGAGATCAGCCTCTCGGGGACCTCGCTGCGCGGACGGCGCCCCGAGGACGTCGCCCGCTCCGGCGTCGCGCTGGTGCCGGAGGGCCGCCGGATCTTCGCCGAGCTGAGCGTGGAGGAGAACATCAGGCTCGGCCTCGCCGCGCGCCGCTCGCGAGGCGACACCGCGGGTGTGCTGCGCGGCGTCTACGACCTCTTTCCGATCGTGGAGGAGTTCAGGCGCCGCCAGGCGGGAGTCCTCTCCGGCGGTCAGCAGCAGCAGCTCGCGATCGCGCGCGCGCTCGTCGCGGAGCCGGATGTGCTGCTGCTCGACGAGCCGTCGCTCGGGCTCGCCCCGGCGATCGTCGACGTCGTCTTCGCGGCGCTCACGGAGATCCGCGACCGCGGTCTCGCGGTGCTGCTCGTCGAGCAGCGCGCGCAGCGTACGGTCGCACTTGCCGACCGCTCGCACGTGCTCGCAAACGGCGAGCTGCGCCTGACCCTCTCGCCGCAGGACGCGAACGACACGCAGGCGCTGGTGGCGGCCTACTTCTCATGACGCTCGCGATTCTCAACGTCGACTGGCAGACGCTGACGGACGCCACGGCGCTCGGGGCGATCTACGCGCTGATGGCGGTCGGGATCGGGCTCGTCTTCGGCGTCCTCCGCCTGGTCAACTTCGCCTACGGGCAGCTCGTGATGGCGGGAGCGTTCTCGCTCGCGCTCGCGTCGCAGTGGAACTGGCCGCTCTGGGCCGGGATCGTGCTCTGCTTCGCGGTCGTGCTCGTCCTCTCCGTGCTGATGGACCGCCTTGTCTTCCGTCCGTTGCGCACGCACTCGCCGGCGATCATGCTGGTCGCCACATTCGCGGTCGCCTACCTGCTCGAGAGCATCGCGCTGCTGTGGTTCGGGCCGCTCGGCAAGATCGCGACGTCGTTCGGCACGCTCAACCAGCCGGTCACGATCTCGGGCGTCGACATCCGCAAGATCACGATCGTCGCGGTCGCGGTCGCCGCCGGCTGCCTCCTCGCGCTGACGCTCCTGCTCGAGCGGACGACCGTCGGGCTGCACATGCGTGCGTCGTCGCTGGACTTCCGGACGGCGCGGCTGCTCGGCGTACGCGCCAACCGGGTGATTGCCTCGGCGGTGCTGATCTCCGGAGCGCTCGCCGCGGTCGTCGCCGTCATGCTCACCGTTCAGACCCCGCTCGTGACGCCCGACTTCGCCCTGCGCGACACGATCGTCGTGCTTGCCGGCGTCGTGCTCGGCGGCATGAACCGCCCGGTCCCGGCGACGCTCGGCGGGTTCGCCATCGGGTTCGCGAGTGGGCTGCTGGGCGGCGCGCTGCCGACCAACCAGAGCCAGTACCTGCCGACGTTCCTGTTCGCCGCGGTGATCGTGGTGCTGCTCGTCCGCCCGAACGGGCTCTTCAGCCGCTCCGGCACGGTGGAGCGGGTATGAACGTCTCCGGGTCCACACCGGCGCCCGTGCAGGTCTCCCGCCGGTGGGCGCGCAGCCTCAGAGCGGCGCTCGCGGTGCAGGAGCTGGCCGGGCCGGCGCTGCTCGTCGTCGCCGCGGCGGTGCTCGGAACCGCCGTCTCGCTGTCGACGCAGACGTACTTCATCGACGCGCTCGTGAGCGTCTCGATCGTGGTCGCCCTCTACGTCTTCATCGGCAACTCGGGCGTGCTCTCGTTCGGCCACATCAGCTTCGTGGCGATCGGCGCTTGGACCGCCGGCGTCCTCACCGTCCCGACCGGCGAGAAGCCCGCGATCATGCCGAACCTCGCTCACTTCATGCGGCACTGGACGACCGGCAACGTCCCCTCGCTCGCGCTCGCCGCCGTGGTCGCCGGCGTCTGCGCGCTCGTCGTCGCGCTGCCGCTGATGCGCCTCTCCGGGCTTGCGGCCGGAATCGCGACCTTCGGTGTGCTCGAGATCACGCACAACATGCTCCGCTACGAGGAGCGGATCGGCCCCGGGACGAACGCGTTCTCGTCGGTCCCCGAAACGACGGGGCTGCGCCAGGCGGCGCTCGGGGCGCTGGTCGTGATCGGCATCGCCTTCCTCTACGGACGCAGCCGCTTCGGCAGGCTGCTGCGCGCGACCCGCGAGGACCCCGCGGCCGCGCGCGCCGTCGGCATCTCGATCTACGGACAGCGCCTGCTCGCGTTCGTCCTCTCGGGGCTGCTCGCCGGGCTCGCCGGCGGCCTGGAGGTACACCTGCTGCCCGTGAACACCGAAAGCGTCTATCTCGATCTCACCTTCATCACGCTCGCGATGCTCGTGATCGGCGGCGCCACGAGCCTCTGGGGTGCGGTGATCGGCGCGCTCGCCGTCAGCGCGCTCGACTCGTACCTCGCGATCGCCGAGAACGGGACGTCGCTCTTCGGCTGGAGCTACGACCTGCCCGCCGGCACGCGCGTCGTCGTCGAGGGGGCGCTGATGGCGATCGTGCTGATCGTGCGCCCGGAGGGACTGACCGGCGGCCGCGAGTTCCGTCTGTGGCCCAGGAAGCCGTGACCCGCGTCTGCGTCGCCGGCGCGGGCGTGATCGGCAGCCTGTTCGCGGGTCACCTCGCGCGCGTCGCCGACGTCTCGGCGCTCACCCGGCGCGAGGAGCACGCCCGCGCGTTGCGGGAGCAGGGGCTGCGCGTCAGCGGGCGCGCCGACTTCACCGTGTCGATCTCCGCCGCTACCGATCCCGGCCGACTCGCCGTGCCCGACCTGGTGATCGTCGCCTGCAAGGGCACCGACCTCGAGCAGCTGATGGAGCGACTCGCCGGCCGCTGGCCCGGTGCGACGCTGATGACCGTGCAGAACGGGATCGGCGCCGACGAGGTCGTTGCCCGCTTCGGCGACTGGAAGCTGCTGACGGCGGTCACGTTCATGAGCGGGACCCGCCACTCCGACACGCACGTCGAGTACGTCCTCGATACCGCGACCTGGATCGGGCCCGCGCGCGGCGCAACGCCCGAAGACGCACGCGCGGCCGCGGCGCTGATCGAGTCCGCCGGCCTCGAGGCGGAGGCCTTCGACGACCTCCGGCCCGCACAGTGGTCGAAGCTGATCTTCAACGCGACGGTCAACACGGTCGCGGCGCTCACGGGGCTCCCGCACGACCCGCACTTCGCCCAGCAGGGCGATCCGCGCGAGCTCGGCCACCTCGTCCGGCAGCTGATGGACGAGGGAAAGGCGGTCGCGGCCGCCTCGGGCGTGACACTGCGGGAGGACCCGTGGGAGATGAACGTGCTCGCCACCCGGCGCGGCAGCGCGCACTACCCGTCGATGCTCGAGGACGTCCAGGCGCGGCGCGCGACCGAGGTCGACCTGATCACGGGCGCGCTGGTTCGCCAGGCCCGTAGGGTCGGCGTGCCCGTACCGTTGCACGAGACGATGTACCGGTTGATCAAGGCGAAGGAGGCATCCTGGGAATGAAGGTGTGTGTCGTTGGCTGCGGCGCGGTCGGCTCGCTCTTCGCGGCGAATCTCGCGACGCTCGACGACGTGGACGTATGGGCGTACGACCCGGCGCGCGAGCACGTCGACGCGATCAATCGCGACGGCCTCCGCCTCACCGGGGCAGGCGAGGTCGTCGGGGCGGTGCACGCGACGGCCGACGCGTCCGAGCTTCCTCCGTGCGACTTCGGCATCGTCGCGACGAAGGCGATGCACACGGACGCCGCGGTCGCCGCGACCGCGCATGCGTTCGCCGAAGGTTGCGTCGCGACCGTGCAGAACGGGATCGGCAACGAGGAGGTGCTCGCGCGTCACGTCGAGCGCGTCATCCGCGGCACGACGTTTCCGGCGGGCAAGATCGCCGCGCCGGGCGTCGTGCAATGGGACGTCAACGGCGACACGACGTTCGGGCCGTTCGACGACCGGCCCGCCCCCTTCGACCAGGTCGAGCTGCTCGCCGACGCCTGCACGCGCGGCGGCATGCCGGCGAAGGCCGTCCGCGACGCGCGCGGCCCCCAGTGGCGCAAGGTGATCTTCAACGCCGCGACCAACCCACTCGGCGCGCTCACGGGCCTGACGCACGGCCGGGTCTGCGAGCAGCCGGCACTGCGGCGGCTTGCCTCGCAGCTCGTCGATGAGGGCAAGGC
>JBOGZX010000354.1:0-2971 GCA_050697615.1 Gaiellaceae bacterium | reverse complement strand
GACAAGCTGATCCTCGACGTCACCACGAACGGCTCGATCGACCCCAAGGACGCGATCGCCGAGGCCGCGGAGATCCTCATCCGCCAGCTCGCGATCTTCACCGACCTCGAGCGCATGGAGGGCTTCGGCGAGTCGGCGGCGAGCTCCGGCGACGACGGCGGCGGCTCCCACGGCGTCTCGCTCGCGGGCGGGATGGAGAACTTCCCGATCGAGGAGCTCGAGCTCGGCGTCCGGTCGTACAACTGCCTGAAGCGCGTCGGGATCGAGACGATCGGCGATCTTGTGACGAAGTCCGAGAACGAGCTCGCGGCGATCCCGAACTTCGGCAAGAAGTCGATCGAAGAGGTCAAGGAGACGCTGCAGCAGCACGGCCTGAATCTGCGCGGCGGCTCCTCGAACGGCGCGGAGGCCTAGGAACCGGCGATGCGGCACGCTCGCTCAGGCAAGAAGCTCGGCCGCGACTCGGCGCACCGCAAGGCGCTCTACTCGAACCTTGCGGGCGCGCTGATCGAGCACGGCCGGATCAAGACGACCGTCACGAAAGCCAAGGCCGTCAAGCCGATCGCCGAGCAGATGATCACGCTCGGACGGCGCGGCGACCTGCACGCGCGCCGGCAGGCGACCGCGTTCCTGCGCTCGCGCGACGTGGTGCACAAGCTGTTCGCGGAGGTCGCGCCGCGGTTCAAGGACCGGCCGGGCGGCTACGCGCGGATCGTGAAGCTCGGCCCGCGGCCCGGCGACGCCGCCGCAATGGCCTATCTCGAGCTGGTGGAGGAGGAGTACGTCGCGGTGCCGCCGCGCGAGCGGACTCCCGCACCGGCGGTGCCGGTCGAAGCCGCCGAGGATCCTCCGCAGACGGAGGCCGAAGCGGTCGAGGACGCAGCAGCCGAAGTGCCGGCGGTCGAGGACGGAGCGGCCGAAGAGCCGGGTCCCGCGACCGACGAAGACCAGACTTAGTAACAGTCTGTTACTTGCTCTGCGTCTTTGTTCTGCGACACGCACGGCCCGGACGCCTTGGGGCCAGACGCCGGAGTCAGGCGCCGGAGCCGATCACGGCGCCCACCACCGCGATCACGGCGCCGCCGGCGGTGATCGCCATCAGCGACTTCACGAAGCCGGTCTCGAAGAACTTCCAGCGGATCACCGCGAGCGCGATCAGCTCGAAAGCGACGACGACGCCCGCCGCGATCACCGCAGCGTGGTAGTGGGGGATCAGGAACGGCAGCGTGTGCAGGATTCCGCCGATGAAGGTGCCGATCCCCGTGATCCCGCCCCGGACCGCAGGGCTGCCGCGCCCGGTGAGCTCGCCCGTATCGGAGAGCCCCTCCGAGAACGCCATCGAGATGCCGGCGCCGATCGCGGTCGCGAGGCCGGCGACGAATGCGGCGTGGGGCTTGTGGGTGTAGAACGCGATGCCGAAGATCGGCGCAAGCGTCGACAGCGAGCCGTCGATCAGGCCGACCATCGCCGGCTGCACTCGCTGCAGCAGGAAGTGATGCTCTTCGGTCACGGGTAGAGTATAGCGAACAGGCGACAAGTGAATAGAGTAGAAGGAACGCCTTACAAGTCGAGCAAGGGATGCCTGACGTGCGCCTGAAGCTAACGCTCGAGTATGACGGCACCGGTTTTCGCGGCTGGGCGCGGCAGCCGGGCGAGCGCACCGTCGAAGGCGAGCTGCGCCGTGCGCTCGAGCAACTCTGGCCCGGCTGCGAGCAGCTCTCGGTCGCGGGCCGCACGGACAGCGGCGTGCACGCGCTCGCGAACGTCGCGTCCGTCGAGGTACGGGGCGGGCCGCCCGCGGAGCGCGCGGCCCGCGCGCTCAACGCGGTCCTGCCGGCGGATCTGGTCGTGACGGCCGCCGAGCGGGCCGCCGTGAACTTCGACGCCCGCTTCGCGGCCCGGTCGCGGGCGTACCGCTACCGCATCTGGCGGCGCAGCGAGCCGTCGGCGCTCGAGGCACACCGCAGCCTGTGGCGTCCGGGACCGCTGGATCTCGACCGGCTGCGGGCATACGCGGCCGCGCTCCCGGGCGAGCACGACTTCCGGGCGTTCACCCCGACCGAGACGCAGCACCGGGGGTTCGTTCGCCGGGTCGACACCGCACGGTGGGTCGTGCTCGACGAGAACGTGCTGGCGTTCGAGATCAGGGCGGCGTCGTTTCTGCGGCACATGGTGCGCACGCTCGTCGGGACGATGCTGCAGGGGCTGGATCCCGCGCCGCTCCTCGCAGGGCGCCCTCGGAGCGAGGCGGGCGCGAGCGCACCGCCGCGCGGTCTGTACCTCGTCTCGGTCGGCTACAAGTAGGGCGTGCGCTTCCCCGTCCTCCTCTTCGACTTCGACGGCACGGTCGTCGACTCCGGCGCGATCATCCTCGCGTCGATGCGGCATGCGACGCAGACGGTGCTGCAGCGCACCTACAGCGAGCGGGAGCTGATGGCGAGCGTCGGCGGGCCCGGCCTCGAGGCTCAGATGGAGGCGCTCGCGCCGGACCGGGTCGAGGAGCTCGTCCGCGTCTACCGCGAGCACAACGAGCCTCTCCACGACACGCTCGAGTCGTTTGTCGGGATGGAAGCCGTGCTGGAGCGCCTGAAGGACGAGGGGCGTGCGCTCGGTCTCGTCACGGCCAAGCGCCGCGCGACGGTCGAGCTCGCGTTCGCCCGGCTCCCGATCTCGCACCTCTTCGACACGGTGGTCGGGGGCGACGAGACGGCACGGCACAAGCCCGACCCGGAGCCGCTGCTGCTCGGTCTCGAGCGCCTGGGCGCCTCGCCGGGCGAGGCAGCCTACGTCGGCGACTCGCCCTTCGACATGCAGGCGGCGAAGGCGGGCGGCCTGCGCGCGATCGGCGTCAGCTGGGGGCGGATCCACGAGGCAGAGAAGCTGAGTGACGCAGACGTCGTGATCCACCACGCGCGGGAGCTCCTCGACCTTGTCTGAGAAACGAGCCGCCGAACTTCGGCAACAGCTCAAC
>JBOGZX010000353.1:0-5353 GCA_050697615.1 Gaiellaceae bacterium | reverse complement strand
CTGTACGGCGGTGCGCTGCCGCCGGGCGGGCTGCGCGTGGCCGACGACGACACCGCTCCGGTGGTCGACGTCCCCACGGCGGACGCCGTCGAGTTGCTCGCGGCGCAGCGCGCGGGACTCGACGTGGGCGTCGCGATCGGCGCCGCGTACGACGATGCGAACGCGATCCGCGGCCAGGTCGCAGGCTTCTCGTCGCAGGGCCTCGCGTTCGACGGCAGCGTCAAGCCCGACGTGGCCGCGCCCGGGGTGGGACTCGCGACCGCGGAGCCCGGCGCAGCAGCCGACGGCACGCCGCTGTACGGCACGGTCAACGGGACGAGCGGTTCGGCCGCGCTGGTCGGCGGCGCCGCAGCGGTGCTCGTGCAGATGCGGCCCGATCTGGACGGATCGGCCCTCGAGAGCCTGCTGGTGGGCTATGCGCAGCGCGGGCGCGCTCCGGCCGTAGCCGTCGGTGCCGGCGCCTTCCGCCTCGGCGCCTCCGCCGTGGGCGAGGTCGCCGCGCAGCCGACGACGCTGGGTTTCGGGATCTGGCAGGGGCCGCGCTGGCACGCGACGCGCACGGTCGTCGTCCGGAACGTGTCGAGCCGGCGGCTCCAGCTTTCACTGAGCGCAGTCGCCGACGGCGATCCGGAGGCGCTCCGCTTCACCGTCGAGCCGAACCACCTGGTGCTCCGGGTCGGCCGCGCCGTCAAGGTGCGCGTGACCGTGCGCGCCGCGACGGCCGCGAGCGCGACGGCCGTCACGGGTGCGATCCAGGTGCGGACGGCGGGCAGCGAGACGCTGAGGGTGCCGTGGGCCCTCAGCTTCGTCCGTCCGGCGCAGAACCTCCTGACGCACGTCTCGCTGGACAAGACGTCGTTCGCGCCGTCCGACACCTCGCCGGCCTTGCTGACGATCCAGGCGGGAAGCCTCGTGCACGACCACGGGCTGCAGATCCAGCCCGTCGCGCGACTCGACCTGCTGCTGTACTCGTCGGCCGGCCGCTATCTGGGCACGCTCGCACGCCTGCGTGACCTTCTGCCCGGCGCGTACAGCTTCGGGATCACGGGCAGGGGGCCGACGAGCGTCCGGCTGCCCGCCGGCCGCTACGAGCTTCGCCTCGCGGCGTGGCCGACACTGCCGCTCGCCGCGAAACCGAGCCGCGCGCAGGTGACGTTCCGGATCGAGTAGATTCGCGGCCGATGGCCACGGTCGCGCCCGAGTCCCACCTTCGCGAGAACCCGTTCTCGCTCGCGCAGCAGCAGCTGCAGAAAGTCGGAGAGACCTTCGGGATCGACGGCCGTTTGATCGAGGTGCTGCAGGAGTGCAAGAAGGCCGTCGAGGTTTCGATCCCGACGTCGATGGACGACGGCTCCGTGCATGCCTTCGCCGGGTACCGGGTGACGCACAACATCGCCCGCGGGCCGTCGAAGGGCGGCATGCGGTACCACCCCGCCGTCACCCGCGACGAGATCAAGGCGCTCGCGATGTGGATGACGTGGAAGTGTGCGCTGATGGGGCTGCCGTTCGGCGGCGCCAAGGGAGGCGTCGTGTGCGACCCGAAGGAGATGTCGCGCGGCGAGCTCGAGCGCATGACGCGGCGTTTCACGTCGGAGATCATCAACGAGATCGGGCCGGAGAAGGACATTCCGGCGCCCGACGTCGGCACCAACGCGGCGACGATGGCCTGGATCTTCGACACCTACTCCATGAACAAGGGTCATTCGGTCCTGGGTGTCGTGACGGGCAAGCCGCTGACGATCGGCGGCTCGCTGGGACGCGAGGAGGCTCCGTCGAGGGGTGCACTCTTCTGCCTCGCGTCGGCGCTGCAGAGGCGCGGGCGGTCGCTGCAGGGTGTGCGGATCGCCGTGCAGGGGTTCGGCACGGTCGGCTCGTTCTTCGCCAGGTTTGCCGCGGAGGAGGGCGCGACCGTGGTCGCGGTCTCCGACTCGTCCGGAGGCGTCTACAACGCGAACGGCGTCGACGTCGCAGCCGCGTTCGCGCACAAGCGCTCGGAGGGGTCGCTGGCGGGAATGAAGGGCGGCGATGCGATCTCGAACGACGAGCTGCTGCTGCTGGACTGCGACGCGCTCGCCCCGTGCGCGCTCGAGCAGGTGATCACCGAGGAGAACGCCGACCGGGTGAAGGCGAAGCTGATCGTCGAGGGCGCGAACGGGCCGGTGACGCCGGCGGCAGACGAGATCCTCGAGGGGAACGGCGTGCTCGTGCTGCCGGACGTGCTCGCGAACGCCGGCGGCGTCGTCGTCTCGTACTTCGAGTGGGTGCAGGGCCTCCAGGAGTACTTCTGGAAGGCGGACGAGGTGACCGCGCGCCTGAACGAGATCGTCACGCGGGCGTTCGACGAGACGTGGGCGACGCTCGAGGAGCGCGGCGTGTCGATGCGGATGGCCGCCTACGGCCTCGCGGTGCAGCGCGTCGCCGAGGCGACGGTCACCCGCGGCCTCTACCCGTAGACGACTTGACGGTCACGCTCTACCACGGGCAGGGCTGCTCGCTCTGCGAGCGCGCGCGTGCCCAGTTGCTGCCGCTGCGGGCGGAGCTCGGCTTCGCCTACGAGGAGGTCGACATCACCGGCGACGAGGAGCTGGAGTCGCGCTACCGCGAGTGGCTGCCGGTGGTCGAGATCGACGGCGAGCGGGCGTTCGTCTACTACCTCGACGAGCCGGCATTCCGCCGAAGGCTCGAGGCGACGCGCTGAGCCTCTCCCGGCAGGCTTGGCGGCGCGTCACGGAGCCAGTGCGAAGTCGAGCATCCGCTCACGACCGCCGAAGGCGTTCTCGAGCAGTGTCGCGTCGACGAAGGAGAAGTCGCTCACGAAGCTGCTCCATTGCCACTCGCGCGGCCGGCTTGGGTTCTGCGCGATGTAGCGGGCAAGCCAGAGGACGTGCGAGTTGGACTCGACGAAGACGGACCTGTACGGCACGTCGAAGACGTGCCCGCGGCGGGCATGGCGGCGGTTGAACGCTCTCGCGTAGGCGAGGTTGAGCCGGTGCATGAGCTTGTCGAGAATCCCGTCTTCGACCGACGCGAGCACGTGGTAGTGCGTCGGCATCACGCAGACGGCGTGGCAGGTCCAGTCGGCTCGGGCGAGAATCGTCACGAAGTCGATGTAGTCCGCGGTGGCGCGGAAGATGCGCTCCTCGGCGATCGAACGCGTCATCAGGTGGTAGGTGCCGGCGACCGTCAGGCGTGGAGTGTGGCCCATTCGCCGAGGGTGCCGACGCAAAGGCGCAGCCGCCAGGGCTGTGAACGCATCGCCCCACAACCGGCACGGTTGCGTCACCGACCCGTCACACCCCGCGAACGTGGTGCCGAACCACGTTCGCGGGGTTCGTTCGGAGTGGCGCGAGCGCAGGCGGGATCGCGCATTCGAACATGGTTGGTGTCCGCGGTCCACGGCACAGGCCGCAACCCTCGGAACGTGGTTCGGAACCACGTTCCGGGGGTTTGGCCCGCGAAGGCCCGCGCCCACGGTCGGCGCCGGGCCCTCGGCCCGCCGAAAGTGTCACGAGCAGGGCGGCTTGTGACAACCGTACGGGTGCGCTAGAGCCTTCGGGCACAATGCTCGTGTGTTGCAAGCATCCCCCTCCGGAGCAGCTCCCGACCGCCTCACCGTCGGCGTCGCGGCCCGCCTCTCTCGCTATCTGCAGGTGCTGACGCAGGCGAAGAAGATGGGCAAGGAGCGGATCTCGTCGCAGGAGATCGCGGACTACACGAACATCAACGCCACCCAGATCCGCCGCGATCTCTCCAACTTCGGCAAGTTCGGCAAGCGCGGCGTCGGCTATTCGATCGACTCGCTGCTGTCGGAGATTCGCAAGATCCTGCGCACGCAGGGTCAGCACAACATCGCTCTCGTGGGAGCCGGGCGGCTCGGACAGGCGATCGCGAGCTCGCAGATCTTCGCCGAGCACGGGATCAACATCGCCGCTGTCTTCGACACCGACGAAGCGAAGATCGGCGACGATCTCGGGCACGCCACGATCGAGGACGAGGGACGCCTGAAGGACGTCGTCCGCGACAAGAACATCGTCGTCGGCGTCCTCGCCGTGCCGGCCTCGGCGGCGCAGAAGGTCAGCGACGACCTTGTCGATGCCGGCGTGCGCATCATCTTCAACTATTCCGAAGCGCTCCTCGACGTGCCGTCAGACGTGACCGTGCACACCTCGAACCCGGCGGTCGAGCTGCTGCACGCCCTGTACTTCCACCTGGCGTAGTGGTGTGGCCGGTGATGTTGCCCGGTTCCGTGGCTCCGTGAGCACGAAGCGACGCAAGGACGCAGGGAGCGTCCATAGCTTGCCTATGGACGCGACCGAGGACGGGGCAGCGCGCAGCTTGATCACCACCCAGGGGCCGGGCGAACGTCGCCGCCCACGCCACTAGCCTCCGCGCGCGTGCGGATCGTCGTCTGGCACGGCTACCTGCTCGGCGGCACCGGCTCGAACGTCTACACGCGCGCGCTCGCCCGCGAATGGAGCCGCGCCGGCCACGACGTGGTCGTCGTCTGCCAGGAGCGCGACGCCGGCAGCTACGACCTCGGTGGCGCGAGAGTGGTCGTGCCGGAGCTGCCGGAAAACCTCCTGCCGGTGTTCGTCCTCGACCGCTACGCCGGTCTTCGTCCCAAGCTGCTGCAGGACTTCTCCGCCGGCGAGCGTCGAGCGTACGTCGCGGCGAACGCGGCCGCGCTGTCCGAGCTGCTCCCCGCCGACCTGCTCTTCGTGAACCACGTGCTGCCGGGCGGCGCGGTCGGCGCCGCCACCGGTCATCCGTTCCGCGTGAAGGCGCACGGCTCCGAGCTCGAGTACTCGATGCGCGGCCGCCCGGAGCTCGAGGCCCTGGGGCGCGAGAGCCTCGCCGCCGCCGACGCGACCTACGTCGGCTCGCGCCACATCCGAGAGGTGCTCGAGGACGTGGTCGGCCACGTCGACCGCGTGTTCGAGGTACCCCCCGGCGTGGACGTCGAGGAGTTCCGGCTGCAAGCCCGCGACGAGGCGCTGACACGGCTCCTGGAGGAGGCGGACAAGGATCCCCCGAATCCGGGCAACGAGAACGAGCGCCTGCCCGACGCGGACAACGCCGTTCGCCTCGCCCGCTTCCTCGCGGGTGACGAACGAACGATCCTGTACTTCGGGAAGCTGATCGAGCAGAAAGGCGTGCAGGTCCTGATCGAGGCGACGGAGACCGTCGTTGCGCGGCTGGTCGTCGTCGGCTTCGGCCCCTACCGCGCGCGGCTCGAGCAGGCCGCCGGCTACCGCGCGCTCTTCACCGGGCCGCTCGAGCACCGCCACTTGCGGCACCTGCTCCCGCTGGCGGATGCGACGGTGGTGCCGTCGATCTTCCCGGAGGCGTTCGG
>JBOGZX010000352.1:0-3606 GCA_050697615.1 Gaiellaceae bacterium | reverse complement strand
CAACTCCTTCCCCGCCGTTACCAGCGCGATGCTGATCGTCGGCGTCGGCGCCCGCACGGCCAAGGCTGCGAAAGGCGAGCTCGTCGCCTACTCCCTCCCGACTGCGCCATAGCCGCGCGCAAGGCGTGCGCGACCCTCAGCCCGCGTCGAAAACGCGCACGGACGGGCCCGACTCCGGCCGCCACCGCTTCACCGCCGCCGTCACCGACGTCGGGCCGCCGGGCCGCGAGTCGACGGTGAGAGTGCCGTCGAGCAACTCGACGCGGCGGCGCATGCCGGCGAGCCCGAGCCGCGCACGGCCGTCGTCCGCGCTCTGCGCCTCGGCTGGATCGAAGCCGGCGCCGTTGTCGGAGACGCGCAGGTAGATCACGTCGTTCGACTCGAAGACGCCGATTCGCACCTCGGTCGCCGCAGAGTGGCGCGCGACGTTCGAGAGCGCCTCGCGCAGCACGCGGTGCAGCACGATTCGCTGCGACGCGGTCGCCGGCTCGACGTCGCCGACGACGTCGACGTCGACGGTCGCAGGGCTGCGCAGGTTGAAACGCGCGACCTCCGTGTCGACCATCTCGGTCACGTTCAGGGAGTCGGCGTTCGGGTCGCCGTTCGAGGCGACGGCGCGAAGGGTCGCTTCCACCGCTCCGAGCTGTCGCTGCACCTCGCCGAGCTCGTGCGCCGCCCGTGACGTGTCGACCGGGAGCTGCTCGAGCGTACGGTGGAGCTGGGCGAGGATGAAGCCCACGGCGGTCAGCTCCTGCAGCGGGCCGTCGTGCAGATCGAGCGTCATGCGGACGAGGCTCCGGGTCGCCGTGTCCGGCTCGGTCGCCGGAACGGCCGAGGTCGCGATGGCAGGGAGCGCATGCAATCCGTGGCGCGAACGCGCCCGCGTCTTGGAGCCGGTCTGGGTCAAGCCGCCGTCCTTTCACTCACCGCATCGGCCGCGCCGCGCGACCGGAACAACCATAGGTGAAGGCCGGCGATCTGTAATTCCCCCGGACGAGTGATCAAGAACCCGCCGGGCGGCGTTCACTGGAACGGGTGATTGCGCTCGACCTTTCTCGCCGCGACGATCCGAAGCGGGCGGTGCGGCGTGACATCGGCGCACTCTGCGGCCTCATGGACGAGAACCCCGGGATGGACATCCACGAATTCGACCTGCGCGCCTACGAGCGGCTTGCCGACCTGCTCCCGCGACTGCTGGCCGAGGAGACGCTCGACTCCCTGCTGGAGGGCATGGCGGACGCCGTCGAGGAGCTGATCCGCTGTAGTGCGCTGCTGCTGTTCGAGCTCCGTGCGGCCGATCGGATGCTCGTGCCGCTGGTGACGCGCGGGTTGTCAGCAGGTTCCGCGCAGGCAGCCGCCGTACCGGAGGGAGCGAATCTCGAGGCGGTCGCGGTCGCCTCCGCCGCGCAGAGCGGCGGTGCCCACGACCTGGAGGCGACGGCAGCGGTGCCTCTGGTCGTCCGGGGCCGGACGATCGGCTGCTTGACCGTCCACCGGCGCGGGCCCGGCCAGCTCTTCCACGACGAGGAGCTCCGGTTTCTCGCCCGGCTCGCCGACGTCGCGGCGATCACCCTCGACAACGCCCGCACGCGCGCGAGGCTCTCCGCCCTCGCCCAGACGGACGAGCTGACGGGCCTGCTCAACCGGCGCGGGTTCTTCACGGCGCTCGAGCGCGCGCTGGCGCAGGCCGTCCGCGACCGGCGCGAGACGTCGGTGCTGGCGGTCGACCTCGACGAGCTGAAGCACATCAACGACCGGCACGGCCATTCGGTCGGCGACGACGCGATCGTGTGCATCGCGGGGACGTTGACGGCGCGCGCGCGCCGCGGCGACATCGTCGGCCGGCTCGGCGGCGACGAGTTCGCCGTCGTCCTGCCCGGCGCAGGCGCCGACGCGGCCGAGGAGTTCCGGCTCGACCTCGAGGGCATCCTCCGGCAAGCCCGCGTCGAGACGCCCGCGGTGACGATCGTGCCGTGCGCCAGCTTCGGGATCGCGACCGCCCAGCCCGGCGAGATGGGTGCGCAGCGCCTGGTGGCGCAGGCCGACCGCGACATGTACCACAGCAAGGGCGCCAGAAAAGGCCGGCGGGCGGCGCCGGCGATGGAGATGTAGCCGGGAGAGCGCGGGAGCCGGGCGAGTTTCGCCGCGAAAAGGGGCACGAGGCAACCTGCGGCCAGCAGCCTTACCCCGGGAGACTCGCCCGGCTCCTGTGACAACCATCTCGCGAAGCATGTGTCCGGCGCACTGGCGGACCGCCTAGCCTTGCCTACCCGTCCGGTTAGCACGGGATGCGATGCGAATGGTGTAAGGAAAACACCCGGTCCGGCCGAAGAACCTTCTGACGTGCGTGCGCCACCCGACCAAGTCGCAGACGGCGCCGCCGACAACTCGCGCGGAGACAGTTCGGGTACGCCGACCCCGGGCTCGCGGCGTCCCGGCGTCTGGTGGCGCCGATTCTTCAACCCCGAGCGGCGCCCGCAGCGCCTGCGCGTTTGGATCGCCGCGATCGTCGTCACGCTGGGCCTGAACTACTGGCTGGCGAATCAGGCGACCCAGTCACCCCCACGGATCCGCGTCCCGTACAGCCCCTTCTTCATCGACCAGGTGCGGAACGGCAACGTGCGGCAGATCACGTCGACAGGGACTGCGATCCAGGGAACGTTCAAGGCGCCCGAGCGTTACGCGGGCTCGCAGGCATCGGCGCGATTCAGGACGGAGATCCCGTCGTTCGCCGATGGGAACGCGCTTACCAAGCTGCTCCAGAACAAGGGTGTCGTCGTCAACGCCGTCCCGCTCCAGTCGGGGCTCGTCTGGTGGAAGAGCCTGCTGTTCGGCTTCGGCCCGACGATCGCGATCGTGGCGCTGCTCGTCTGGTTCCTGCGTAAGGCGAGAGGGGGCGGGATGCTTGGCCCGCTCGGCCGCTCGAAGGCCCGCCGGTATACCGCGACCGAGGGGAGTGCGCTCTTCGCCGATGTCGCCGGTATCGACGAGGCCAAGGCTGAGCTCACCGAGGTCGTCGACTTTCTGCGCAATCCCGACAAGTACCGCCGGCTCGGCGGACGGATACCCGGCGGCGTGCTGTTGAGCGGACCGCCGGGGACCGGCAAGACGCTGCTCGCCCGCGCCGTCGCGGGGGAGGCCGAGGTTCCCTTCTTCTCGATGTCGGCGTCGGAGTTCGTCGAGGCCGTCGTCGGCGTCGGCGCCTCACGGGTCCGGGATCTGTTCGCGCAGGCGAAGGCGGTCGCCCCGTCGATCGTCTTCGTGGACGAGCTCGATGCGATCGGCCGCTCGCGCTCCTCGGGGGCCGGTTTCGGCGGTGGCAGCGACGAGCGCGAGCAGACGCTGAACCAGATCCTCACCGAGATGGACGGCTTCGACTCCGACACGAAGGTGATCGTGATCGCTGCGACCAATCGCCCGGACATCCTGGACGCCGCGCTGCTCCGGCCCGGACGGTTCGATCGTCGCGTGGCCGTGCAGGCTCCCGACAAGGTGGGGCGCCGGATGGTGCTGGAGGTGCACACGCGGTCGGTGCCGCTCGCCGACGACGTCGACCTCGATCGTCTCGCGGCCACGACGTCGGGCATGGTCGGCGCCGACCTCGCG
>JBOGZX010000351.1:0-7656 GCA_050697615.1 Gaiellaceae bacterium | reverse complement strand
GAGCCCACGAGGGCCAGCGCGTCGTCCGGTCGCTCCTCGACCTGCGCGCTGCCGTGCCCGCCGGGCCCGAGCCCGCCGCCGGCTGGGGGCTCACGACGTGGCTGGGCCGCGTCCCCGACGAGCAGCTCGACGCCTTCGTCGTCGCGCGGCGCGGGATGGACGACGCGCCGACGTCCGACGGGATGGACTTTCCGTCGATGACGGCCGAGCACATCCGCGCCTCCGAGGAGTCGCTCCGGCAGCGCGACCGCGAGATGCGCGTGACCGTTGCGATCCGCGAGGACGGCGAGATCGGCGCGTTCACGGAGCTCCGCGTGTCGAAGGGTGCGACGTCCGCGTTCACGGACGACACCGCGACGGTCGCGGCGCACCGCGGGCGCGGCCTCGCGCGTGCGGTGAAGCTCGAGTCCCTCGCGCGCCTGTGCGCCGACCACCCGGAGGTCGACGTGGTGACGACGTCGAACGCGGAGGAGAACCTCGCGATGCGGCACATCAACGCGTCGGTCGGCTTCCGGTCGACGGTCACCCTCACGACCGCCACCCTGACACTGTGATCGAGACCGAGCGTCTGCTCCTCCGCCGCCTCGAGCCTCGCGACCACGATGCGTTTCACCGCCTGAACGCCGATCCCGATTTCACGCGCCACCTCGCCGGGGTGCAGACCCGCGAGCAGAGCGAAGCGCAGATCGCCCGCTGGGAGCGCCACTGGAACGAGCACGGCTTCGGGATCCTCGCCGTCGAATGGCGCGAGACCGGCGAGCTCGTCGGGCGCGCCGGGCCGCAGTTCCACCGCATGTGGCAAGCCGACCCCGAGGTCGGCTGGGCGCTCGACCCCGCCTGGTGGGGTCGCGGGATCGCGACGGAGGCGGGCGCCGCGTGCGTGACGTGGGGCTTCGGCGAGCTCGGCTTCGAGCGCCTCGTCTCCATCACCATCGAGCCGAACGTCGCGTCGCGGAACGTGATGCGGAAGCTCGGCTTCGCAAAGCACGCGGTCGTCCGGAGCGAATGGGGGCCGCTCTGGGTGCACAAGCTCGATCGGCAGCCTGCCCCCGCGAGGCGTCCGAAAGGTGTCTGCTGACACCTACTTACGTGTTTCGGCACCCTCGATGTCGAGGCGGGCGCGGACCAGGTGTCAGACCCCCTCCGGGTCAGACACTCGTTCGCCGTCGGGGCGAACTGGTGCACCGGGGGCCGGCGCTCGGCGGCCTGCTGTTACCGTAGCGGACTGAAGAGTCCGCTT
This sequence comes from Gaiellaceae bacterium, assembly GCA_050697615.1. Classification (GTDB taxonomy): domain Bacteria; phylum Actinomycetota; class Thermoleophilia; order Gaiellales; family Gaiellaceae; genus PALSA-600. Next base: position 6,416 of record JBOGZX010000351.1, on the reverse strand, counting down.
AGGGGAAAGGGGTTTTCTGTGGAGGCTGCCCTCGACGCGCCGGTGGCGCGCGGGACGAATCGCTGGTTCGTGCTCGTGCTCGTCTGCATCGCCCAGTTCATGGTCATCCTCGACGCGACGATCGTGAACGTCGCACTGCCGTCGATCCAGAACGGGCTCCACTTCTCGTCCGAGAGCCTGCAGTGGATCGTGAACGCGTACACGCTCGTCTTCGGCGGCTTCCTGCTGCTCGGCGGGCGCGCCTCCGACCTCTTCGGCCGCCAGCGCCTGTTCGTCGCCGGCGTGATCGTCTTCACCGGCGCGTCGCTGATGAACGGGGTCGCATCCTCGTCCGGCATGCTCGTCGGCGGGCGCGCGCTGCAGGGCTTCGGCGCCGCGCTCGTCTCGCCCGCGGCGCTCTCGATCGTCACGACGACGTTCGCCGAAGGGCGCGAGCGTACCCAGGCGCTCGGCGTGTGGAGCGCGATCGCCGCCGGCGGCAGCGCGGTCGGCCTGATCGTCGGCGGCGTGCTCACCGAGGCGCTCTCGTGGCGATGGGTCTTCTTCATCAACCTGCCGATCGGCATCGTCGCCGCGCTGCTGTCGCTGCGCTTCGTGCCGAACTCGCGTGCGGAGGAGAAGCCCGACACCGCCGACATCGCCGGAGCCGTCTCGGTCACGGGCGGGCTGCTCGTGCTCGTGTTCGCGCTCGTCAAGGCGCAGTCGTTCGGGTGGGGCTCGGGCAGGACGATCGGGCTCGGAGTGCTCGCCCTCGCGCTCCTGGCGGCGTTCGTCGCGATCGAGCTGCGCTCGAAGGCGCCGCTGATCCGGCTCGGCATCTTCCGGCTCCGCTCCCTGTCGGGCGGCAACGGCGCCATGCTCTTCGTCGCCTCCGGCCTGTTCGCGATGTTCTACTTCGCGTCGCTCTACCTGCAGCAGATCCTCGGTTACGGGCCGCTGAAGGCCGGCTTCGCGTTCCTGCCCTTCACGTTCGGGATCGTGATCGGCGCCGGCGGCGCGCAGCAGCTGATCCAGAGGATCGGGATCCGGACGGTCACGTACATCGGCCTGATCCTCGCGATCGTCGGCCTTGCGTTGTTCACGCGGCTGCCGACGCACGGCTCGTACCTGATCCACGTCTTCCCGACGATCGTGATCGTCTCGATCGGCATGGGCCTGGCGTTCGTCCCGCTGACGCTGCTCGCGACGACGAACGTCGCGGACGAGGATGCGGGCCTCGCGTCAGGCCTGTTCAACACGTCGCAGCAGGTCGGCGGCGCGCTGGGGCTCGCCGTGCTCTCGACCCTCGCGACGTCGCAGACGAGCCGCCTGCTCCACGGCGACACGGCGCCGGGGCCGGCGCACGACTCCGCGCTGACGAGCGGCTTCCACGTCGCCTTCGGCGTCGGCGCGGCGCTGCTCGCCGCCGGCATCGCGGTGCTGATGCTCACCGTGCGCCGCAGCGACGTCGCGCGCATCCACACAGAAGACACGGCGACGGCATGACCGCCACCGCCACCTTGTCCCGCGAGCTTCGGGCGGACGCGCAGCGAAACCGGCTGCGCATCCTCGAGGCCGCGCGCGAGCTGATCGCCGAGCAGGGCGTCGACGTGCCCGTGACCGGGATCGCGGAACGCGCCGGCGTCGGCGTCGGCACGATCTTCCGCCGCTTCCCGACGAAGGACGACCTGCTGATCGCCGTCGTCGAGCAGCGGGCGGAGCATCTGCTCGAAGCCGCCGGCGCCGCCGCCGCGAGCGACGAGCCGGGCCCCGCCCTGCGCCTGTTCATGCAGACCGCCGTGTCGCTGCAGATCTGCGACCGCGGCTTCTGCGACGCGATGGACTCGAACCTCTTCGCGAGCGTCACCCTGCGCAGGCTCTTCAAGCAGGTCGTTGCGAGCGCCGGCGACCTGCTGGCGCGCGCCCAGGCGGCGGGCGACGTCCGCGGCGACGTCACCGCCGAGGACATCACGATGATCCTCGCCGGCATCGTCCGCTCGGGCCTGATCCTGGAGGACACCGTCCCGGGCGCCTGGCGGCGCTACCTCGACCTCGCTCTCGACGGCCTCCGTCCGGAAGGCGCGACGCCGCTCTCCGGCACCGCGCCGACCCGCCGCCAGTTCGAGGCCGCGCACCGCGCCGCCCGCCACGCCTGAGCGGGGTCGCGCGGGCCGGATCCGGCGGATCGCCCGGCCCATGGCTAGACTTGGCGGGCCTGTGCCTCGCAACCGGACCGTCCGCCTCGCGGTCCTGGGCTCATCTGTCCAGCGCGCCGCCGCCTCCGGCTACCCCTCGAACAGGTCCAGCGCGCTCAAGCGCCGGATCATCGTGGGTTTCCTGGTGCTGCTCTCGCTCCTCCTGATCACGGTGTCGTTCAGGTCGAGCGCCCTCGACGGCGTGCAGGGAACCGCTGCGGGAATCCTGCGGCCGTTCGAGGTCGCGGCCGACCGCATCTCGCGACCGTTCGGCGACGCGGGCGGCTGGGCCCACGGGCTCGTCGACGCGAAATCCCAGAACGCCAAGCTCCGGGCTCAGGTCGACACGCTGCAGCAGGAGCTGATCCAAGACGAGGGGGCGCTGCAGCAGAACGTGCAGCTCAGGCGCCAGCTCGACTACCACGGGCCTCCCTCGCTCGCGGACTTCTCACGGGTCAACACGACCGTGCTCGTGAACCCCCAGAGCGCGCTCGACGAGAGCGTCACGATCGGCGTCGGCACCCACGACGGCGTCCACGCGGGAAACCCCGTCGTCGCGCCGTCGGGCGGGCTCGTCGGGACGGTCGACAAGGCGTGGGGCGACGAAGCTCGCGTGACGCTCCTCACCGACGCCGAGAGCTTCGTCACGACCACCGACCTGACCGATCAGAGCGCGGTCGGGATCGTCCGCCGCGGCGGCGGCGGCAACGACGTGCTGATCTTCGACCGCGTGCCGAAGGCTCCGTACGTCGGCGTGGGCGACACGTTGATCACCGCCGGCTCGATCGGCAAGGGACCGCTGCAGTCGATGTTCCCGCGCGGCCTCCGGGTCGGCACCGTGGCGAGCGTCAACAGCCTCGACGTCAACACGTTCCAGACGATCCAGGTCGACCCGCTCGTCGACTTCGGGTCGCTGCAGTCGGTGATCGTCCTGGTTCCGAAGCAGTGAGCCGCGCCGCCTGATGGACGGCCTCAAGGCCGCGCTCGTCCTGTTCGTCGCCGGGCTGCTGCAGCTCTCGGTGCTGACCGACTACCACCCCTTCCGGAGCTCGAGCCTCGTGCTCGTCGCGCTGCTCTCGATCGCGCTCCTGCGCGGATCGATCTTCGGCGCGGTCGCCGGCTTCGGAACCGGCCTCCTGCTCGACGTCGGGACGCTCGGCACGCTCGGGATCACGTCCCTCCTGCTCACGATCGGCGGCTTCTGGATCGGGCGCTACGGCGAGACCACGGCCCGCGACCGCTTCCACGCGCCGTTCCTCTCCGTCGCGGTCGTCACCGTCCTCTATTCGTTCGGGCAGGTGCTGCTGCAGTTCGTGCTCGGCGAGCCGGCGCCCGCCGGCGTCGTCGCGCACGCGCTGCCGCTCGGGTTCGTGCTCAACCTGGTGTTGACGCTGCCGGTGTACGCCCTGGTGCGTAGGCTCTTCCCGCCCGCCGAGCTGGGCGACCGGGTGCGGGAGGTGCGGCTCCTTGGCTAGGCGGCGGCTCGAGAGCGTGCGCCCCGGCCGGTTCCTGCCGGGCGACCCGCGGGTCGCGGAGCCGTACCTGCTGACGCCCCAGCTCGCGTTCCGGGTCGCGATCCTCGCGTTCCTTGCGCTCGCGATCTTCGCCGTGCTCTTCCTGCGACTGTGGGCGCTGCAGGTGCTTTCCGGCGACAAGTATCTGGCGCAGGCGAACGACAACCGGGTGCGCACGCTGCGGCTCGAGGCGCCGCGGGGCCCGGTGCTCGACAGGAACGGGCGCGTGCTGGTGCGGAACGTCGCTGGTACGCGCCTCGAGCTGTGGCCGGCCGACCTGCCGAAGACCTGGCCCGCGCAGCGTGCCGAGCTGCGGCGGCTCGCCGGCGTCACCGGGACGACCGTGAAGAGCATGCTCGACGAGCTGAACCGCTCCGCCGGCGATCCGCTCACGCCGGTGACGGTGCAGCGGGGGCTCAGGCGCGACCAGATCTACTACCTCTACGAGCACGCGGCCGAGTTCCCCGGCGTGCAGATGCAGGACAGCTTCCTGCGCCAGTACCCGTACCGCTCGCTCGCCGCGCAGGTTCTTGGGTACGTCGGCCAGATCACGCCCGCGGAGTACAAGAAGCTGAAGCGGAAGGGCTACCTGCCCACCGATTCGATCGGCCAGGCGGGGATCGAGTCGACCTACGACAGCTACCTCCGCGGCAAGGACGGGACGGCGCAGCTGACCGTCGACTCGCGCGGCCGGCCGAAGGGCGCCGCCAAGCTCGAGGCGACGCCGACGCCGGGCGAGGCGCTCCGCCTGACGCTCGACATCAGGTTGCAGCGGGCTGCGGAGAAGGCTCTCCGGTACGGGATCTCGCTCGCGCACGCGAGCGGACTCGAGGGCGAGCACGCCGACGGCGGTGCGATCGTCGCGCTCAGCCCGAAGGACGGCGCGGTGCTGGCGATGGCGTCCTATCCGACCTACCAGCCGTCGATCTTCGTGGGGCACAAGGACGCGAAGAAGCTCGCACCGCTGCTCGACCCCAAGGCGGCCGCCGCCGCGAACAGCCCGGGCATCAACCGCGCGATCGACGCGACCTATCCGCCCGGCTCGACCTTCAAGCCGGTGACGGCTCTCGCGGCGATGGAGACCGGGATCATGCGGCCGGACGAGATCATCCCGTGCACGCCCGACTTCGTGAAGTACGGGCAGACCTTCAACAACTGGACGCCGCTGATCGACCAGGGGATGGACCTGAAGACCGCGCTCGCGGAGTCGTGCGACACGTACTTCTACGAGCTCGGCGACCGATTCTACCGGCTGGCCCCCGACCGCGGTCATCCCCTGCAGAGCTGGGCCAACCGCTTCGGGTTCGGCGAGACGACCGGGATCGACATCGGCCCCGAAGCGTCGGGGCTCGTCCAGACGCCCGAGTCTCGGCGTAAGGCGTTCCCGGCGAGCGAGGGCTACACCGAGCTCGACCGTACCTGGAAGCCGGGCTACTCGATCCAGATGGCGATCGGCCAGAACCAGCTGCTGGTGACGCCGCTTCAGATGGCGCGCTTCTACGCGATGATCGCGAACGGCGGCGACCTCGTCACGCCGCACCTGGCCGAGGACGTCGAGCAGACGGGCGCCGACGGCCGCGTCCTCCGCAGCTTCGGCGCCCAGTCGCCGCAGCCGACCGGTGTCGACCCGACCGCGCTGCGCCAGGTGCAACTCGGGCTCGAGGAGGCGACGCACTCCCCCGTCGGAACCTCGTCGGGCGTCTTCGGCCAGTTCCCGGTGGACATCGCCGGCAAGACGGGCAGCGCCGAGAAGAACATCCAGCTGCCGGGCTACCCGGCCCCGCAGGACCTGACGCAGTCGTGGTGGTGCGGCTACGGGCCGTTCAACTCGCCGACGCTCGTCGTCTGCGCCATGATCGAGAACGGCGGCCACGGCGGCACCTCGGCGGCGCCGGCGGCGCTGAAGGTGTTCGAGCAGTACTTCGGCAAGACCGGGCAGACGACCGTGCACGCGAGCGACTGATGGCGGGCGAGTGATGCAGGCCGTCGACACGAGAGCGCGCGGGCTGCGTGAGCGCCGGCACGTCGAGCCCGTCGGGGTCGGCGGCATGCTGCGCGGACTCGACTGGACGCTGATGGCGGCGCTGGCGGCGCTCGTCGCCTACGGCCTGTGGGCGATCGACGGGATCACGAGGCACGACGCGGCCGGCTCCGCCGTGACGCGGCAGGGGATGTACGCGTTCGCCGGCCTGGTGCTGTTCGTCGGCGCGCTGTTCGTCGACCCGAATCGCTACCGCATGCTGCGGCGGCCGATCTACTTCGGGACGCTGGCGGTGATGACCTTCGTGCTCCTGGCGGGTGCGGCCACACGCGGCTCGAAGCGCTGGATCGACGTCGGCTTCTTCACGTTCCAGCCCTCCGAGTTCGGCAAGGTCGTGTTCGTCCTCGCCATCGCAGGCTTCCTCGCCGAGCGCGGGCGCTCGATCGGCAGCGCACGCACGCTGCTCGCCGCCGTCGGCTACGGGCTTGCTCCGATCCTGCTCGTGTTCGTCCAGCCCGACATCGGCACGGCGCTCGTCTACACGGCCGCCCTGGCCGCGGTGCTGTTCTTCTCCGGCGTCCGCTGGCTGCACCTGACGATTCTGCTGGTGCTCACCGTGAGCGTGTCCCTCGGGGTTCTCTGGGCGCTGCCGGCCGCGGGCGTGAACGTGCTCAAGCCGTATCAGGCCGCCCGCCTCACCGGCTTCACCCATCCGACGAGCGACCCGCGCGGCGCCACCTACAACGT
>JBOGZX010000350.1:0-5860 GCA_050697615.1 Gaiellaceae bacterium | reverse complement strand
GCATCCGGAGGACGCCGAGCGCGCCTTCGACGCCGCCGAGCGCACGGGCCTGGTGCTGAGCGAGGCGTTCATGTACCGCCACCATCCGCAGGCGGCGAAGGTGCGCGAGCTGATCGACGCGGGCGCGGTCGGCGAATTGCGGCTCGTCCGCTCGACGTTCAGCTACTCGCTCTACGACGACGCGAACATCCGCCTGCGCACCGACGTCGAGGGCGGCGCGCTGATGGACGTGGGCAGCTACAACGCCAGCGGCTCGAGGCTCTTCGGCGGCGAGCCCGTCCGGGCCTACGGCGAGGCGTGGTTCGGGCCGACCGGCACCGACTGGGTCTTCGCGGGGACGCTGCGCTTCCCGGGCGACGTGATCGCCACGTTCGACTGCGCCACGGCGATGGTCGAGCGGGACGAGCTCGAGGCGATCGGCAGCGAGGGATCGCTCTTCGTCGACGACCCGTGGCACTGCCTGGAGCCCGGAATCGAGCTGCGGCGAGAGGACGGCGTCGAGCGGATCGACGTCGAGCGCCTGGATTCGTATCGCCTCGAGCTCGAGAACCTGAGCGACGCGATCCGCGGCGAGGGCGCGGTGCTTCTGGGCCGCGACGAGGCTGTCGGCCAGGCCCGCACGCTGGAGGCGCTGTACGACTCTGCCACGACCGGCCTGCCGGTCGAGCTCTGATCAGCCGCCCGCGGAACGCTCGATCGCGCGCAGCGCAAGCTGCTCGTCGACCTCTCCCGGCAGCCCGCTGACCCCGACGGCGCCGACCCGCTCGTCGCCCTCGAAGACGGCGACGCCGCCGAGGAAGAACGTGAAGAACGGATCGAAGCTCGCCCGCTCCACGGGATCGTCGCGCACCTTCTCGGCGAGCTCGCGCGTCGAGCGAACGTCGCTCCTCGCCGCCGTGTACGCCTTGCGCTGCGCGTTCAGGCGGGTGTCGGCGGCGGCACCGTCCATCGTGGCCGCCGCGACCAGCTCCCCGTGCGCGTCCGCCACGTAGACCGACACCGGACCCGACGCCTCCGAGACGACGGAGTCGACGATCGCCCGTGCCCGTTCGAGCCTCACGGCCCGATAGTAATTGCAAGCAGGGCTGACTACGATTGATGCCCTGATGAGCGCGCACGCCGCACCCGCGCCGAGCGGCCCACGCACGCTCACGATCCGCGGCCAGACCTACCCGATCCTGCTCCCGAAGCTGAAGGATCCGCGCCTGCACCTGGCGGCGACGATCATGTCGCTGCAGGTCGTCGGGCAGGTCGGATTCCACTTCAGCCTCTCGATCTCGCAGATCGCCGTCTCGCTGCTCACCTGCGCCGTGCTCGAGGTGGGAATCGCCCTCCGGCAGCAGCACGTGCTCCTCTGGCCCGCGAGCGCGCTTCTGACGGCGAACGGCGTCGCGTTCGTGCTCCGCGTCCCCGGGACGCAGCACGGCGACTGGTGGAGCTTCCGCGGCTGGTGGATCTTCGTCGCCACCTCCGCGGGCGCGCTGCTCTCCAAGTACGCGATCAAGTGGCGGGGCGGGCACATCTTCAATCCGTCGAACATCGGTCTCGTCGCCTGCTTCCTGGCGCTCGGCCGCACCAGGGTGGAGCCGCTCGACTTCTGGTGGGGGCCGATGTCGGGCTGGCTCGTGCTCGCGCTCGCGCTCATCGTCGCGGGCGGGTTCGCGATCCTCTCCCGGCTCAGGCTGCTGCGGGTCGCGCTGTCGTTCTGGGCCGCGTTCGGCGTCGGGATCGGCGGGCTCGCGCTGGCGGGTCACGTCATGACCGCGCGCTGGCATCTCGGCCCGATCGCCGGCTTCTCGTTCTGGTGGATCCTCGTTACCTCGCCGGAGGTGCTCGTCTTCCTGTTCTTCATGATCACCGACCCGAAGACGGCGCCCCGGGGCCCTCGCGCGCGCCTCGGCTACGGGATCGCCCTCGGCGCGGTCGCGTCGATCCTGATCGCACCGACCCGGACCGAGTTCGCGGCCAAGGTCGCACTGCTCTCCTCGCTCGCGATCGTCTGCCTCGCGAAGGCGGTTCTCGAGCGGTTCCCGCTCCGCATCGATCACACCCGCCTCGCGTTCGCGACCGCGGCGGGCCTCGCGGGCTACGTGGGCGTCGCGACCTTCACGTCCAGCCCGGCGGCGCCGCTCGCCGCACCGTCTCCGGCGGCGGGACGCCTGCCGCCGATCGCGATCCTGCCGTCGCCCGGCGTGCAGACCACCCTCGACCGGACGACGGCCGAGGCGATCGCGCAGGCCCTGGTCACCGCCCGGCCGGTTGCGGCGGATACGACGCTGCGAATCCATCTCGAGCCGGGCAGCGACCAGGCGCCTCCGACCGCCGTCGCACAGGCGGGGAGCAGCACCTACCGCCTGCACGTGGCCGCCGACGGCGCGTGGACGCCGGCGGTCGCGACACGGACGCAGCCGGTCGAGGCGGCCCCCGCGAGCTCCGCGCTCGACGGCACGCGGCTGACCGACGTCGCGCCCGCGGTCGGCCTCGACTTCCGGCAGGGCTCGTTCCGCTACGGAATGTCGAACGACACCACGGCGATGATGGGCGGAGGAGTCTGCTGGCTCGACTACAACGACGACGGGCGGCTCGACCTCTTCGCCGTCAACTCGTACTCGAGCGCAGATACGGCGCAGTGGGAGGCGCACGGCGGCCTGCCGCGGACGGCGCTGTTCGAGAACGTGCACGGACGGTTCCGGAACGTCACGCGGCGGACGCACACGGGGCTCGCGGTGCAGGGCGACGGGTGCGTCGCCGCGGATCTGAACGGCGACGGACGCACCGACCTCGTCGTCACCACGACCGACGGCGTCGATCTGCTCTGGAACGAAGGCGACGGCAGGTTCAGCGAGGGTGCGCGGGCGGCCGGTCTCGACGCGACCGGCTGGTACACCGGCGCCGCCGTCGCGGACGTGAACGGCGACGGGCGCCCGGACCTGTTCGTCGCGGGCTACTCCGACCTGAACGAGCCGGTGCCGGGCTCCCTGGCCGGCTTCCCGACGAACGTCGCCGGCGTGCGTGACCTCCTCTACCTCAACGAGGGAGACGGCGCCGACGGGCGCGCCCGGTTCCGGGAGATCGGCGTACAGGCGGGCCTCGAGTCGGCCGACTTCCGGCACGGCCTCGGCGCCGTGTTCACGGACGTGAACGGCGACAGCCGGCCCGACCTCTACGTCGCGAACGACGAGGACCCGAACCAGTTGTACGCGAACGTGCCGTGGCCCGGTGGGGCGAAGGCGGATCCGGCCGGGCTCGGATTCCGCTTCGAGGAGCGGGGCGCGGCAGCCGGGGTCGCGGATCCGTTCGCGGGCATGGGCGTGGCCGCCTCCGGGGCCAACGGGAGCCTTGGCCTGTTCGTGACGAACTCGCGCAACGAGCCGTCGGCCGCGTTCACCCGAAGCTCGCCGACGTCGTTCGCCAATGCGCGCCCGGACGTCGATCCGGCGCTCGGCAGCGCCTTCGCCGGCTGGGGTGCGTCGTGGGTCGACCTGGCCAACTCGGGCAAGCCCGACCTCGTCCTCGCGGCCGGCGCGATTCCGGTCGAGAACCTGTCTGCCGACGCAGAGCCGGTTCGCGTGCTCGGCCCGGCCGGCGCCCGAACGTTCGGCAACGCGCCGGGGCTGCTCGGGCCGGCCGGTCTGCGCCTGAACGGGCGCGGCCTCGCGGCGGCCGACGCGGACAACAACGGCCGCATGGACGTCGCGATCAACACGATCGGCGGCAAGCTCGTGCTGCTCCGCCCGTCCGGCCCGAGCGGGCACTGGCTCGATGTGAAGCTGTCGAGGTTCTCGCCCGGCGCGGTCGTCACCGTCGTGCTCCCGGGCGGCCGGCGGCTCACACGCCAGGTGACGGCGGGCAGCAGCTACCTCTCGTCGGAGGACCCGCGCGTCCACTTCGGCCTCGGCGCCGCGACGAAGGTCGCCGCTCTGACCGTCCGCTACCCCTGGGGCGGCGAGAGCCGCCTCACCGGCGTCCGCGCAGACCGCGTCCTCGAGGTGGCCGCGCCTCGCCCGAGGCCTACGTCGGAGCCGGTCTCGCGCACGGCCGTCCTGCCCGCGTGCACACCCGGGCTGCACGGGAAGTCGGTCGCGCGGATCTGGGACGACACCGCCGTCGCCGTCCTCCGGACGGGCCGGGCGAGCGAGCCGGTGCAGGCCCGCGACCTCTTCGACCTCTCGGCGGCGATGTGGGACGCCTGGGCCGCCTACGACCCGCACGCGCACGGCTACTTCGTGAAGCTGAAGGCCGAAGCCGCCGACGTGCCCGCGGCGCGCGACGCCGCGATCAGCTACGCCGCCTACCGGCTCCTGCTCTGGCGCGCCTCCTACGACTCGAGCCTCGGCCGGACGTTCGCGCTCCTCACGAGCCGGCTGCGCTCGCTCTGCTACTCGCCGGACTTCACGAGCACGGCCGGAAGCTCGCCGGCCGCGCTCGGAAACCGCATCGCCGCGGCCGCGATCGGCGCCGGCCGGCACGACGGCTCCGGTGAGGCCGTCCACTACGCCGACCCCGGCTACACGCCGGCGAACGCGCCGTTGATCGTGAGTCGGCCGGGCTCGACGGTGCACGACGCGACGTTCTGGCAGCCGCTCGCGCTCGGCCAGGTCGCGCCGCGCGGAACCGGTGAGGTTCCGGCGAAGGTTCAGAGCTTCGACGGCTCCCGCTGGGGCCACGTCCGCACGTTCGCGCTCGCGCGGTCGGCCCGCGGGCTCCCCGTCGACCCCGGCCCCCCGCCGTTCGGCGACCCTTCGAGCGCGCCGTACAAGCAGGCCGCCCTGGCCGTGATCCGGGCGACCGCGGAGACAGGCGCGGCTACGACAGCCGCGACATCTCCGATCGCCTGGAACGTCGTCGCGGGCCCGGCGACGAGCGTCCTCGCGCGCGACGTCCGCCTCTACCTCACCCTCAACGGCGCGCTCAACGACGCCGCCGTCGCCACGTTCGGCGCGAAGCGCACCTACCAGGCGCCGCGCCCGATCTCGATGATCCGCTACCTCGCCTTCCAGGGTCAGTCGAGCGACCCGAAGGCGCCGTCGTACAGCCCCGACGGGCTACCGCTCGTGTCCGGCCTCGCGAAGCTGGTCGACGGGAAGGTCGCCGTCCGCTCAGGGGAACGCTGGGTCGACGGCGCGGCCTGGACGCCGCCGGCGGCCACCCCCGCCTCGCCCGGCTGGGTCTCCGAGGGAAGCGCGTTCGCAGCCGCCGCCGACGAGGCGCTGACGGCGTCGACCGGACGCTCGTTCTCGCGGCAGGCGGCGCAGGCGAGCGGCGCGGGTCTGAAGGACGGGATCGAGACGCCGGCCGACGAGGCCGCCGGCCGCGCACTCGGCATGAGAGTCGGGAAGCTGGCGGTCTCGCGGGCCGCGAGATTGACGCGCTGACCTTCTGCATGGCAAGACTGGAACGGGCGTCCGCGAGAGTCGTGGAACTTTCTCGAAAAGCCGGTTTGAGCAGGGCTTTCTAGGAGTTCGCTTCTGCCCTGTTCTGCGACCGATAGTGGCCTTCCGCGCTTCTGCCGTACCATCCAACCAGGCTGCCTGGAACCAGGTCGTCAGCGGCAGTTGCGTGTCGGGCAGGATCGTCCCCGCCGTCACGCTCGTCTCGTGCCGGCAAGCACGGCAGCGCAGATCGCGGCGGCTGACGTGCCAGACCTTGCCAATCTCGCCGCCGTGCGCGGATAGTCCTCGCCCGCACGCAGACGAACCGTGACGGGAAGACCGGCAGCGGCGGGCGATTCAATGTAGAGGAGCCTTCGGACGGAGCCCGCCCGTTGCGCGAGACGGATGGGCCACGAGTCTCAACTATCAGCACGCTCCGGCAGATCCTCGAGCCGCATCACGTGCTCCGGCTCATCAAGGAACCACAC
>JBOGZX010000349.1:0-1513 GCA_050697615.1 Gaiellaceae bacterium | reverse complement strand
CGACGAGATCGACCTGCCATTCGCCGAGGTGCGCACCCGGCTGGGCGGCGGCCTCGCCGGCCACAACGGCCTGAAGTCGATCAGGGCGGCGCTCGGCACCGCCGACTTCCAGCGCGTCCGCGTCGGCGTCGGGCGCCCTCCGACGACCGATCCCGACCTCGTCGCCGCCTACGTGCTCGGCAAGTTCCGGGAGCCGCGCGACGCGGTCCGGGCGCTGATCGACTCCGCCGCAGACGCGGTCGAGCAACTGCTTAATTAAGCGGAGCGCATGCTCTCCTCGCTGCTTCATCACGCGGACGACGACCCGCAGACCGGACGCCTGCACGCCGAGGGCGGCCGCGCGTTCGTCTCGGTGTCGTTGCGTCCCTTCCTGATCGCGGCCCTGCTTGGCCGCGATCCGGCCAAAGCCGCGCTCGTGGTCGCCGGCGACGACCGCCAGGCACGTGAGCTCGCCGCCAGCCTGCGCTCCTGGCTCGCGCCCCGCCGCGTGCGCTACTACCCGAGCCGCGGCGTCACCTACGAGTCGCACCTGGCGCCGCCGGCGCACCTCACCGGCCAGCGCATCGCGGCGCTCGACGCGCTGCTCGATCCGGGCGAGCAGCCGAATGGCGCGCCGGTCGTGGTCGTGAGCGCCGTCGCGCTCTCCGAGAAGGTCCCCGACCCGAAGCTGCGCCCGCACGGCTTCGTGATGCGCAAGGGTGAGCTGCTGGACCTCGACGAGACCGCAGCCGACCTCGTCGCCGCCGGCTACGAGCGCGTCGACCAGGTCGAGGACCGCGGCCAGTTCGCGATCCGCGGCGGCCTGCTAGACGTCTTCCCCGCGACCGAGGACCGCGCCGTGCGCGTCGACCTGTTCGGCGACGAGATCGAGACGCTGAGATGGTTCAGCACCTTCACGCAGCGCTCACTCGGCGACGCCGACGAGGTCGAGGTGGCGCCGGCCGCCGAGCTCGCCTCCGAGTACCGCGAGCTGGCGGAGCTCGCCGCCGAAGAGGCCGAGGAGAACCGTCCCGACATCACCGAGCTGTTGCCGGTCGAGGACTTCAAGAGCTTCCTCGAGCTCGTCGACGCGCAGGCCAGCGTGCTGCTGGCCGCCGAGGAGGAGGTGGCGCCGGCGCTGACCGACCACTGGCACGACGTCACCGCCGCCTTCCACGACTCAGAGGCCCACCACCTCTACGTCAACCCCGAGGCGATCACCGCCGAGCTCGACGCGCGCGCCCGCATCCGGCTGTCCTCGATCGACCAGGACCAGCCCTTCCAGTTCCGCGGCCAGGCCGCCGAGGTCGGCGCCCGCAGCATCCACGACGCCGAGCCCGAGCTCGAGAAGCTGACGCGCTCTGGCTACCGCACGGTCGTCGCCTTCGCCGCCAAGGGTGAGGGGGAGCGCGCCGCCTACAACCTCGGGCGGCTCAAGGTCGAATGGCTAAGCGAGAGGTCAGGAAATACGAGTGGCCAAGCGGGGCCGCTCGTATTCGCACACGCGCGACTCAGAGAGGGCTTCATCGCGCCG
>JBOGZX010000348.1:0-2060 GCA_050697615.1 Gaiellaceae bacterium | reverse complement strand
CCGTCAAGCCTACGCTCATACCCGCTCCAGCCCCGGCAAAGCCGGGGCCTCCGCTCCCGTGAGCTCCGTCAAGCCTACGCTAATACCCGTTCCAGCCCCGGCAAAGCCGGGGCCTCCGCTCCCGTGAGCTCCGTCGAGCCTACGCTCATACGCGCGCTCCCACCGGCATCACCTCGGGCGGGGCGAACGGCTCCAGCCCGACCTGCTCGCTCGGTGGGCCGTCGGCCTGCAGGCGCGCGACGCGGTCGCGCTCGATCGGCCCGAGCCTCGGCAGCGAGACGCAGAGCGTCTCGAGCGCGCAGGCCCAGGGGCTCTCGACCTCGCCCAGGCGGAGCCGCAGCAGCTCGAGCGAGAGCCGGTGCTCGGAGAGCAGTGTCTCGCCGTAGCCGTCCGGCGCGAGCGCGGCGAACTCGAGCAGCGCCGGCAGGAAGTCCGGCAGCTCGTCGGCGTCGAGCGGCAGACCGGCAGCCGCGTAGAGGCGCTTCAGACGGAGCAGCGCGAGCCCGCGCTTGCGGGTGTCGCCGTGGAGGTAATAGGTGAGGTGCAGGCTCGTGCGGCGGTCGAGGTCGAAGGTCTCGACGTAGCGCCGCTGCCGCTCGACGAGCGGCGTCTCGCTCTGCCAGCGCCAGAACCCGCCCAGCGCCGGGTCGGAGGGATCCGAGACCTGCGCGAGCACGGCGTCGAGCGCCTCGCCGGGATAGTCGAGGACGACCGAGAGCAGCCGGTAGGGCGGAGCCTGGGACCGCCGCCGCCTCACTCGCCGCCTCCGCCCCCGAGCACGTTCAGGCGGCGACCCGACGGGCCGCGCGTTCCGGGGAAGCCGACCGAGCCGTAACCGCCGGGGCCGCCCTCGAGCGAGCAGCCCGCGTGCTCGGCCTCGAGCCGCTCGGCGTGCTCGGCGTGCGCCTTCGGGATCACGTATCGGTCCTCGTACTTGGCGATCGCGAGCAGCCGGTACATCGCCTCGAGCTCGCTCGTCTCGAGCCCCACCGAGGCGGCGAGCGTCTCGTCGCGCTCACCGTCGATCTGGAGGCCTCGCATGACGCCGCGCATCGCAGCGAGCCGGCGGAGCACGCGCCTGATCACGTCCGCGTCGCCCGCCGAGAGCAGGTTCGCGAGGTACTCGACCGGGATCCTCATCCGCTCGATCGCCGGGAAGACGTCGTCCGGATCGGTCTCGTAGCCCTCGGCGACGAGCGCGCCGTCGATCGGCGAGAGGGGCGGCACGTACCAGACCATCGGCATCGTCCGGTACTCGGGGTGCAGCGGCAGAGCGATGCGCCAGTCGACCGCGAGCTTGTACACCGGCGAGCGCGTCGCCGCCTCGATCCAGTCGTCGGCGATCCCCTCCGCGCGCGCGGCCGCCTGCACCTCCGGGTCGTGCGGGTCGAGGAAGAGCGAGAGCTGCGACTCGAGCAGGTGCTGCGGATCCGGCACCGACGCCGCCTCCTCCACCCGGTCGGCGTCGTAGAGGACGAGGCCGAGGTAGCGCAGCCGCCCGACGCAGGTCTCGGAGCAGATCGTGGGCAGCCCGACCTCGAGCCGCGGGTAGCAGAGCGTGCACTTCTCGGCCTTGCCGCTGCGGTGGTTGAAGTAGACCTTCTTGTAGGGACAGCCGGAGACGCAGAAGCGCCACGCGCGGCACTTGTCCTGGTCGACGAGCACGACGCCGTCCTCCTCGCGCTTGTACATCGCGCCCGAGGGGCAGCTCGCGACGCAGCTCGGGTTGAGGCAGTGCTCGCAGATCCGCGGCAGGTAGAACATGAACGCCTGCTCGTACTCCATCCGCACGCGCTCCTCGAGGCCGGCGAGGTCGGGATCGGCAAGAGCATGCTCGGGCGCGCCGGCGAGGTTGTCGTCCCAGTTCGGTCCGGTCTTGATCCGCATCGGGCCTCCGGTGAGCTGCGAGCGCGGCGTCGCGACGGGGTCGTGCTCCTGCAGCGGCGCGTTCGTGAGCGTCTCGTAGTCGTACGTCCACGGCTCGTAGTAGTCGTCGATCGTCGGCAGGTTCGGGTTCCAGAAGATCGTCAGCAGCTTGCGCAGCTGCCCGCCCGCCTTCA
>JBOGZX010000347.1:0-3992 GCA_050697615.1 Gaiellaceae bacterium | reverse complement strand
GAGCGGAGGCCCCGGCTTTGCCGGGGCTGGAGCGGGTATGAGCGAGCTTCTGCGCGAGCACGCGCCGCTGAGCGAGACGGCATGGAAGCTGCTCGACGACGAGGCGCGCGAGCGGCTGACGCCGAAGCTGGCCGCGCGCAGGCTCGTCGACTTCTCCGGGCCGCACGGCTGGCAGCATTCCGCGACGAGCCTCGGCCGCATCAGGCGGCTGCACGACCTGCCGTGGGAGGGGGTGCTGGCCGCGCAGCGCGAGGTGCTGCCGCTCGTCGAGCTGCACGTACCGTTCGTCGTCGCGCGGGGGGAGCTGCACGACGCCGACCGAGGTGCGCGGGACGTCGACCTCACCGCGCTCGACGAGGCGGCGAGCCGCCTTGCGCTCGCCGAGAACGGCGCCGTCTTCCACGGCTGGGAGGACGCGGGAATCCGCGGCATCGCCCAGGTCGCGAAGCACGATCCGATTGTCCTCGGCGCGCACTGCGAGCGGTATCCGCGCCACGTCGCCATGGCCGTCGAGCGCCTGCTCGACGCCGGCATCGACGGGCCGTACGGGCTCGCGCTCGGGCCGGAGCCTTACACGCGGGTGCTCGAGACGAGCGAGCACGGCGGCTACCCGCTCCTCGACCACCTGCGAAAGATCCTCGGCGGCCCGTTGGTCTGGGCGCCCGGCGTCGGCGGAGGCGCAGTCGTGAGCCTGCGAGGGGGCGACTTCCTCTTCGAGTCGGGCGAGGACATCTCGGTCGGCTACGACCGACACGACGGCGACACGGTGCACCTCTACCTGGTCGAGAGCTTCAGCTTCCGCGTCGTCACGCCCGAGGCGGCGGTTGCGCTCACCCCCTGACAGCACGCGTCCGGGCTCTCGCCCGGGCCGCTCGGTTATGCTCGCCGTACGCCCATGAGCACCGACGATGTCGCCTGCACGCATCTCGGCCAGGTCGAGCTGATCGAGCCGCCTCAGCACATCGAGGGCTGCGAGGAATGCCTGAAGATCGGCGGCGGCTGGGTGCATCTCCGCATGTGCCAGATGTGCGGAAAGATCGGCTGCTGCGACTCGTCGCCGAACAAACACGCGAGCCGACACGCACACGATTCCCGGCACCCGATCGCCCGCTCGGTCGAGCCCGGAGAGGACTGGAGCTGGTGCTACGTCGACGAGGCGATGTTCGTGCTGGCTGCGGAATAGGGCGCACGGTCCGATTCGATCGGCGGAGCGAGGCGGCCAAGGCCGTCCGATCGGGCCGCTTGCTGTAACTCTCGGCCCGTTCGCGACATAGACGGGGTGAGATGGAGCGGTTCGAGACCATCTATGCGGCTCATCGCAGGGCTGTCGAGTCGTATGTACGGCGGCGAGCCCCCGAGGACGCCGTCGAAGACGTCGTCGCGGACGTGTTCCTGGTCTGCCTGCGCCGGATCGACGATGTTCCGCAGTCGCCGCTCCCGTGGCTGTACGCGGTCGCGCGGAAGACGCTTGCGAACGAGCGGCGGCGGCGCGCTCGAACGGCTCCCGCCGGGACGACTGTCGCCCGTGATCCGGACCCGGTCGGCGATTCGGCGCTCGCCGCCGCGTTTGCCGAGCTCGGCGAGCTCGATCGCGAGATCCTCCGGCTCGTTGCGTGGGAAGGGCTCTCGCTCCGTGAGGCGGCGACCGTTCTCGCCTGCTCGAGCGTCACCGCCCGGGTGCGCTACCACCGCGCGAAAGTGCGACTCGCCGCCCGGCTCGAACGCGCTGCCTCGTTTCGACCCATCCAGCAAGGAGCGATGAGATGAGAGAGAACGTGATCGTGCGCCTCGCCACCGCCAACCCGGTGCCGACCGGGACGCCGCTTCGCGTGTCCCGGCCCCGGCCCGCCCGCCGCACCGCGCTTGCCGCCGCGCTCGCGACGACAGTCGCCGTCCCGGCAGTCGCCTTCGCGGGGCACCTCGGCGACCTGCTCGGGATCTCGAACCAGGGGACATCTGTCCCGACGAGCTCCGTCCTGCCGGGGCAGTCGCGGCTCGACCAGGCGCTCCAGCAGTTGGGCGTCGGCTCGACGATGCAGGCTCTCGGGACACTGAACGGCGTCGCCTTCTACGCGACCCGGGAGCCGGACGGCAATTTCTGCCTCGCGATCGACCACGTCGCCGCGACCTACCAGAAGGGCGTGATGTGCGACCTGAACAGCGACAACTTCCCCTCGGCCGATGTGCAGGCCCTGAGCTTCCCGCGCACGCTCCAGGGTGTCGCCGCCGACGGCGTCGCGACGGTCGCCTTTCTCGACGCTGCGGGCAACGTCCTCGACTCCACGGCTGTCGTCGGCAACCTGTTCTGCTCCGACCGGTCCGGGTCGCCGCTGCCGAAGGGCGAGGCGGCAGTCCTCGAGACGCGCGATGCGAACGGCAATGTCCTGACGAAGCAGAAGCTGTCCGGTTAGCGCCTCGAAGGTGCGGCCACCCACGACCCGGCGCGTCGCGCCCCGACGCTGCGGGTGGAGCGGCCCCGGGTGCCGCTCCACCCCCCGCCGGGCTCGACCGGCTACGCGAGCGGCTCGTGCGTCTCGAGCAGCGTCTTCAGTCCGCTGAGCACCCGCATCCAGCCGGTTCCGGAGACGCTCTCGGCCGTCTTCGGTGCGCCTTCGAGCCGGTCGTGTGTGACGGTCAGCAGGCAGTAACCGCCCTCCTGTGGCTCGATCTCCCAGGAGACCCGGCTCGGCTGCTCGGCGGCCAGGTCGGGCGTAGAGCGAACGCCACGAGTGCACCATTCGCCGCGGCGGGTCGAACTCCGACACCTCGTCGTCGCCCCAGTTCGTGCCGTCGGGCCCGAACGACCGGCGCCGCTCGGGGGCAGACGGACGGTAAGTCGTCGAAGCCCGCTCCAGAATGTGCCACCGTGTAGTCACTGTGAGTAATCGTGTGGGACTCCGCGAGTTGCGGCAGCAGGCGAGTGCGGTGCTGAGGCGTGTCGTGGCCGGCGAGGTGGTCGAGGTGACCGAGCACGGCCATCCGATTGCCCGTATCGTGCCGCTCCGCACGGGGGTCCTCGACCAGCTCGTGCTCGAAGGACGCGCGACCGAGCCCCAGCGCGACCTGCTCGACCTGCTCGACGAGCTGGCGCTGCCCGCTCCGTCCGCGGGGTCGCTGCTTCCGTCGCAGGCGCTGGCCGAGCTGCGCGACGGGGAGCGGTAGGAACTGGCCGGCAGGGTCGCCTACCTGGATTCTTCAGCGTTCGTGAGGTTGCTCGTCGCCGAGCCGGAGTCGCAGGCGTTGCGGCTGGCGCTCGCCCGCTGGCCCGAGCGGGCGTCGGCGACGCTGCTGAGGACAGAGACGGTCCGAGCCCTGAGGCGCTCGGGGAACGACGCTCGGGTGTCCGAGGCGAGGAGGCTGTTCAGATCGATGCACCTGATCCGCGTCGACGAGCCGCTCCTCGACCGCGCGGGCGAGCTCGAGCCGCGTGACCTGCGGTCACTGGACGCCGTACACCTCGCCGCCGCCCTCGCTCTCGGGCCCGACCTCGGAGTGATGATCGTGTACGACCTTCGACTCGGGCAGGCGGCCTCGGCCGTCGGCCTCGAGGTCGCCTCGCCCGTCTGAATGCCGCCGGTGAGGTCAGCGGGCGTGCAGCTCGTGCACGACGGCGTGGCCACGGCCGCGGGCGATCAGCCACCGGTTGAGCGGGACCGTCAGCACGAACGCGATCGCGAGGCCGGCGCCGAGGCTCCACCAGAACAGGCCGTCCGAGAGCCCGGCGGCAATCGCGCCGGGAACGATCAGGATGAACGCGTTGTCGACGATCTCCATCGTCGCGATCGAGACGGTGTCAGAGGCGAACGCGAGTCCGGCGGCGCGGCGAACGGCGATCCCGGCTCGAAGGATCGGCCGCAGAGAGAGGGCGTAGCCGAATGCGAAGGCGAGCAGGACCGAGATCGCGACCGATGCCGCACTGCCCCGGCCGAGCGCGTCGCGACGACCATCCCGAGCACCTCGCCGATCGCGCAGCCGGTCAGGCAGTGCAGGGT
>JBOGZX010000346.1:0-4678 GCA_050697615.1 Gaiellaceae bacterium | reverse complement strand
GCCCAGCGCGAGCGGCGCTGGCTAGCGGCGGACGAGGGACGGGGCCAACTGCTGCGCAGAGCGACTCTTCTCGTCGTCGGCTACGGGTCGATCGGCCGTGAGGTCGCGCGCCTCGCTGCGGCTTTCTCCATGCGCGTTGTCGCCGTCAACACGTCCGGAACGCGCCGGCAGTCGGCCGAACGGTTCGTCGAGCGCGGAGCGGGAGATCCCGAGGGCTTGATTCCGGAGCGTGTCGCCCCGGTCGACGAGCTCCCCGGTCTCGCGCCTGCCGCTGACTTCGTCGTCTGCTGCCTTCCGGCGACCCCCCGGACGACGCATCTCGTCGATGCCCGGCTCCTCGAATTACTTCCGGCGCATGCCTGGGTGGTGAACGTCGGTCGTCCGAATGCGATCGACGTGGCTGCGCTTCGAGCCGCACTCGACGGAGGCACGATTGGCGGTGCTGCGCTCGACGTCGTCGACCAGGAACCGCTACGGGATCACGATCCGCTCTGGTCTGCGCCTCGGCTAGTGATCACACCGCACGTCGCCGGTCGCGGCGCGCGTTGGGATGTCTTCACCGACCTCGCCGCCGAAAACCTTCGCCGCTATTGCGAGAGGCGACGGCTTCTCAACGTGGTCGATCTCGAGGCCGGCTATTGAGGGATGACCAGCTGACGGAGTGCACTTCCGTCGGCGAGCCGGTCGAGCGCCGCGTTCAACTGATCGAGGCCGAGCCGCTCGCCGCAGAGCCGTTCCACCGGCAGCACGCCGGCCCTCCAGAGTTTGACGAGGCGTGGGATGTCGCGCTGTGGCACCGACGAGCCCATGTACGAACCGGTGAGCGTCCGACTCTCGCCGACCAGCGCTGCGGCAGGCACCGCGATCGTCCTCGAAGGGTGGGGCAGCCCGACTGCGATGGTCGTTCCCCCGCGCGCCGTCGCGGCGTAGGCCGCTTCGAGCGCGGGTAGCGCACCTGCGGTCTCGAAGGCGTATCGGGTTCCACCTCCCATCATGTCGCGCAGACCTGCTTTCGCCTCGTCTGGAGACAACGCGGCCGTGGCCCCCAGCGCAAGGGCAAGGTCGCGCTTCTCCGAAACCGGATCGACGCCGAGTATGGGAGCGGCTCCCGAGAGCACTGCGCCCATGACGGCCGCGAGCCCCACGCCGCCAAGGCCGAAGACAGCAACGGACTCTCCCGGCCGGACTCTCGCGGTCTCGAGCACGGCGCAAACACCCGTCAACACGGCGCAACCGAGGAGGGCGGCGATGTCGAACGGGACGTCTTCCGGCACGACGACAGCCGATCCCCTCGCCACCACCGCGAACTGCGAGAACGCCGACACACCGAGGTGGTGATGTACGTCGCCTCCGCTCTCGCGGTGCAGACGGCGGCCGCCGCCGAGCAGCGCGCCTGACGTGTTCGCGGCAAGAGCGGGCGCGCACAACGTCGGACGCCCGGCTGAGCAGTTTGCGCAGACACCACAGCTCGGCACGAACGTGAGGACGACGTGGTCGCCGGGCGTGACGTCGACGACCCCAGGCCCGACCGACTCGACAATGCCGGCCGCCTCGTGGCCGAGCGCGAGCGGGACCGGTCGCGGTCGGGAACCGTCGACGACGGACAGATCCGAATGACAGACGCCTGCGGACTCGATCCGAACGAGCAGCTCGCCCGTGGCCGGAGGGTCCAGCTCGAGTTCCTCGATGTTGACCGGACGGGACTCGGCGAATGGACCGGCGGCACCAATCACGCCCAGAACTGCCGCCGACGTTTTCATCGCTCGCACCTCTCCTCGATGTGAATGACGTATGATGTTTATCAGTGTCTACGACGACGTTCCACTTCATCGACGGAATGGAGGTTCCGTCGCTCTCGGAGCGGACGTTCGAGTCGTGGAATCCGGCGACCGGGGAGGCGACCGGCGAGGTCGCCTTCGGCGAGCTCGAGGACGTCGAAAGGGCGGTGACGGCGGCGTGGCGTGCGTACGACAACGGCGCATGGCGAAACGCAGCTCCTGCCGCGCGCGCGGCCTGCTTGCGGCGGATCGCGCAGCTGATTCGCGACCGGGCCGAAGAGATCGCGTTGCTGGAGGCGCGTGACGTCGGGAAGCCGCTGACCGACGCGCGCGGAGACGTCGAGGGCGCGGCGACGCTGCTCGAGTACGCCGCGACCCTGCCCGAAAACGTTCGCGGGGACGTGTTCGCGAGAGAGGCCGGCATGTTCACGTTTTCGCGTCGGGAGCCGTACGGCGTCGTCGGGGCGATCGCGCCATGGAACTTCCCGTTCCTGCTCGCCGTCTGGAAGACCGCGCCGGCGCTTGCAGTCGGGAACTCGGTCATCCTCAAGATGGCGGAGCAGACGCCGCTCTCGACGAGTCTCTACGCCCAGATCTGCGCGGAAGCTGGACTGCCGATGGGCGTCCTGAACGTCGTCCACGGTGACGGCGCAACGACGGGTGCTGCGCTCGCGGGACATCCGCGGGTGCCGAAGATCACGTTCACCGGGTCGACCTCGGTCGGGCGCGCGATCCTGCAGATGGGCGCCGCGACGATCAAGAGCTGCCATCTCGAGCTTGGCGGCAAGACGCCGAACATCGTTTTCCCCGACGCCGACCTCGAGCAGGCGGTCGCCGGCTCCCTGTTCACCAGCTTTTTCAACTCCGGGCAAGTTTGCACATCGGGCTCGCGGTTGCTCGTACACGAAAGCATCGCCGACGACTTCGTAGCGGAGTTGGCTGCGCGTGCCCGCGAGCTCGCCGTCGGCGATCCGCTCGCCGACGCCACGAGGCTCGGCCCGCTGGTCAGCGCCGTGCAGCGGGACCGCGTCTCGGAATACATCGAAGCGGGCGTCGAGGCGGGAGCGACGATGCTCCTCGGTGGGGGATCGCCGCAGCTCGCTCCGCCGTTCGATCGCGGGTTCTTCATCGAGCCGACCATCTTCGCCGACGTCGACCCGCACGCACGGGTCGCACAGGAGGAGATCTTCGGTCCCGTGCTGAGCGTTCTCCGATTCCGCAGCGACGACGATGCGATCGCACTGGCGAACGACGTGGCTTACGGGCTTGCTGCCACGGTCTGGACGAACACGCTCGATCGGGCATTGCACCTCACCGAGCGGCTCGAGGCCGGCATTGTCTGGACGAACTGCCCGCACGCTGGAGCGTGGCACATCCCGTATGAGGGGCACAAGCAGTCCGGGCTGGGCGAGGATCTTGGGCTCGAGTCGATCCAGACCTTCACGAGGCTCAAGGTGAATCACATCAAAGTCGACGGTTCGTGCGTCGCATGGTGAGCTCCATCCGGCGATCGATCCCGTCGCCGGTCACCTCGTCCGCAAGCTGCAGATGTGGGCCTGACGTCACTCGGCGTCGATCGTCGACGGACTCGCGGCGCTCGTGCACCTGGATGCGCCGAGCGGCGACGTCGAGTTGCTCGTCGCCCCGGCGGAGCTCCTGGATGAACGAGTCCGAGCGATCGGCGGCGAGGTCGAACGGCACCCAACCACTGATATGGAGTGAGATTTGTCATCCATGAAGGGGCGGTTCTCGTCAAGGGTGCGGCTACGGCCCGCGGGTTCGGGTTTGCCGGCTCGTTGACGGCGAGCTGGTCGGGGGCGGAGCTGGTCCAGTCATCCATCCGGCCGCGCTGGGCAGGCCAGAGTGTCCTGCGGTGCTCAGGGGCTCAATCAAGTGGTCGGCCGTCCCGTGGTTAGCGAGGCCATGACAAACAACGAGCTCGCTGAGCGTTCGCTTCGCGTCGCGGCCGGGAGGCGCAAGCCGAACGCGTGGTTGCGTGCGCGGCGGTCATGCTGCCGCCAGCTTCTCTTTCGCGCGCGTCCGGCTGCAGCGCGCTAGGCAACGGATCTCTCCGTGCGTAGGCCGTAGTAGCTGAGGGTGAGGATCTGTCGGGCGACGGCGACCTTGGCGATCTTCGCGCCGCGGCGTTTCGCGATCCGCTCGTAGCTTTCGCGGAGCCGGCCGCCGCCGGTTGTGCATTTCTGGGCCGCTTCGACGAGTGCCCAGCGCAGCGCCGGCGATCCTTGGCGTGAGATGCGTCCGAGCCGTGCTTTGCCGTCGGAGCTGCGAACGGTCGGGGTGAGGCCGGCTCAGGCGCAGAGGTGGCGGGCGTCGGGAAGCGCTCGATCATCAGACTGTCGAGCCGTCGCCGTGGCGCTTCGCGTAGCTGCAGCTCGGCCAGAAAGAGACGGCCGCCTTTGCCGAACAGGTCGGCGTGCAGGCGGGTGATGCCGTGCTTGGCGAGGATCGCGTGCACACGGTTCTTCAACGCGGAGCGCATCCCGGTCAACGCAACCCGGTGGCGCAACAGCTCCCGTAGGTCGCGCAGCTCACGCGGAGCGACGTAGGCCTCGGGAAGCAGGTCTGCGCGCAACAGGTGCGCGAGCGTCCTTGCGTCGACCGCGTCGGTCTTCACCCTCGCCACCGCGATCGCCCTCGTGCGCAGCGGGTGGGCGAGATGGACCTCGTATCCGGCGTCCTCGAGCAACTCAGCAAGCCACTCCCACCGTAGGTCGCCTCGACCGCGACCCGCGACTCGCGAATCGCCTTCCATCCTGTCTAAGGAAGCGTCCATCATTTAGGTGATGGGTTGATGGTGTAGTTCCATTCCGGGTGGAATGGGTGGCGGCTGATGTTGACGGCGGCCAGCTCGGCGGCGGTGACTTTGATCTTGGGGTAGT
>JBOGZX010000345.1:0-9743 GCA_050697615.1 Gaiellaceae bacterium | reverse complement strand
CGACGGGACCGGTCCCGTCGTGACTCCGGCGATTCGCGCGAGCTCTTCGTTCCACTTGTTGGCGTAGTTCTTGACGAAGCTGCGGATGTTTGCTCTGTACGTGAAGAGCGCGGCGTTGCACGCGTCGTCCGCCGGCGTTCCCGGGTCGGGCCAATACGGGTCGAGGTTGTCACCGCCCGTCGGGATTGCAGGCACGTACGGCTCCGAGTAGGCGAACGTGAAGTAGAAGGTCGCCATCGTCCCCATCGTCCCGGTGTACGGCATGCGCTTCAGCAGGTCCGCGTCGCTCAGCTCGACGTCCGGTTGGGGCATGTCCTTGCTCTGAAGGCACGGCGGGAAGTTCGACATGAAGGCGAGCGTTGGATTGACAGCCGAGCTCAAACTCCCCGCTCCGTGCGCCGTGACCCGGTACAGGAGGCTCGTCAGCAGCTCGGCGAGCAGCGACCGCGTCGTGATGTCAGGCAGCTTGACATTGCCGTTGGTCGGATCCTTGCTCGCGTCGATCCACGCCTGGAGCCCCGGGTCGTTCGCCACCGCGGCGTCGCTCCTGTAGAGCTCGTTCACGACGACCTTCACGAACCCCTGGCAGATCTTCCAGATGTCCACCAGATACCCCGCAACGGGGTAGGCGTCCCAGTCCGTCTTCAACTTGAAGTCTTTGCCGTCGAGGCCCTGATTCTTCAGTTCGCGCAGAGGATCGAGATCGAAGAAGTCACGGTCTGCGGCATAGCGGTCGAGCAGCGCGAGCAGCGGCATCGGACCGGCGACCGGAGTCGGCGGCGAGATCTGGTCGAACACCCCCGGAGCCTGGAGCAGGACGTAGTCGAAGTCGATGAGCCAATCCGACTGAGGCGCGAGCAAGTTCCAGAGCGGGTGATCGGCGGGAAGCTCGTTGTACATGGTCATCTGCATCGCAGCGGTGGGGATGTGCCAGTGGAACACGTGACCCAGCCAGATCCCCCACACGGTGATCGAGGTCTTCGCCGCCTGGAGCGCGTAGATCCAGGCGGCGCTGCCCTTGGCGTACACGCGCGTTTCGTCCGTCGCGCCGGTGGTGAAGAGCTTGATCGCCGTTGGCGTCAGCGCCTTCGTTTGCGCATCCTGCACCAGCAGCGCGATGCAGCCGGGGACGAACCGAGCCGCGCCACCCGTCGGCGTATATGCCTCGACCTCCTCCATGACGCGGGTGTCGATCTCGTACGCGAGACCCGCTGCGACCTTGGCGTCCATGCCTTCGGCCGTCCAGACGCCGCCGAACTCCGCCTTGAGCTCGGCGGCACGTTTGGCGGTGATCTTGCTGAGGAGCAGGAGGTTGTACGGAATCCCGAAGTACGCGATGGTCGGCCAGAAGCTGTGCGTCGCGAGGTCCCTGTGGCTGTTCTTCAGGGTGTCGGAGAACGCGTTGCGGAGATCGAGTGACTCCGTGTAGACGTCCTCATAGTTCGTCCAGGGCAGCGTGAACTGGTGTGCCTCGTCGAGCGGGAGGTGGCAGAGCGGGCTGTCCGGGTTCGGCTCCGTGCCGAGCTTGCTGCCGTAGAGGAACTCGTAGGCCGTGATGTTCTTGTTGCCGCCGATCGTGTACGTGGTCGAGAGGCCTGCATATGCCGGGGCTGCTTCTCCTCCGCGCTCCTTCAGGTGCTTCTCCGTGTCCGCCACGTGCGTGGGGTCCGGCTCTCCGTTCGCATCCGCCCAGAACGGGATCGCCGGGCAGTTGTAGTACCCCAGTTCCCGCAGCGGCAATTTGCCCAGTTTCGGTGGCGTTGCCTTATCCGTCATGGCCTGTGCGATTCTGGAGGTGGGGTCGCTCATTTGCAACTGCTGCGACATGCGCGATCGGCGCCGCAAGCCCCTCGATCAAGCCGTAGCCGTGAGCATGGGCGAGCTCGAGAGCCCGCGCGGCGTGCGTCCGCGCCTGTGCACGCTCGCCGCGATTGGCAAGCGCCTCCGCCCACCCGAGGTGCGACCGCGCCGACCACAGCATCAGACCGTTGTCGTCGTGGAAGCTGCACGCGAACGCGAACGCTTTGTCGGCCTCGTCGTCTCGCCCCATCGTCGCGGCGGCGACGCCGAGCCACAGGCGCACGTGGCCGTAGGCCTGGGCGCCGCCCCAGATCACCTGGTCGTCCCATGGCGACATCAGCTCGTGGACGAGAGCTGCGGCATCCGCAGCGTGGAGACGAGAGGCTGCATCGGCGTAGAACGAGAGCGCGACCAGCCGGAGCGTGTCCCAACCGACCTGCTCGAGGCCGCTCTCGACGGCGTCGCCGAGAAGCTTCCGGGCCACCTCCTGGTTGCCGAAGTGGGCCTCGTACTGCGCCGTCGACGCCGGCCAGATGGCCATCCGCGGGAACATGCTCGTGGCCTGGCGGCTCAGCTCGATGAGTTGAGTGTCACCGCGGCCCTGATACAACCGGGCGAGCGCACGGAACTCGCCGAAGATCCGGAGCGCGTCGGGCTGGCCGGCCAACTCGCCGAGCGCGAGCGCCTTTCTGGCACGTTCCTCTCCGGCGACGAGGTTCCCTCCGGCAACCGTCAACGCCGCGGCTTCCGTCTGTGCGACCCAGCTCAGCGTGGGCTGCTGGAGCGCCGCTGCAAGCTCCTCGAGGCGGTCGCTCAGGGCCCGTGCCCGCGCGAAATCGCCGGTCTCGACCGCGCCGTGCAGGAGCAGGAGGTTCGCCCAGGCTTCAAGTGCGCGATCCTCGGCGGCTTGCGCGGCGGCGAGGAGATCCTTCGCCAGATCCGCTCTCGCGGCAACCATGTCGGGGCTCCAGAGTCCGTGGAACGCATGCTGCAGCACGCGCGCTCTGACTCTGGGATCGCCGATCTCGCGTGCGAGTGCGATCGCCTCCAGAGCGAGCGCTTGTCGGCGGGCCGGATCGTGCTCGTACAGGAGCTCCTGCGACTGAAGCGCCACCAGCAGCGCTCGCCGGCCGAGGTCGGCTCCGTCGTCGAGCTCGAGCGCGCGTTCGATCGCTTCCTCCCGTTCATCGTCGAGGTCGCCGATGAGGCTCGTGAAGCCGCGGGTGTTCGCGAACGCGGCGGCGGCGGCCAGAGCGGCGTCGCCGAGCGACGAGGCGATCTGCGCGGCCTGCAACAAGGTCGTGCGGTAGGCGGGGTCGCCGGTCAGCTGCTGCGCCTCGCCCAGGCCGATCAGCGCCTCGCAGCGTCCCGCGTCTTCATCCGGCCCGAGCAAGTCGAGCGCGTCGCCGAACAGCCTGGCCGCCTCCGCCGGCGCAAGGCTGTCCAGCGCTTGCCGCCCGGCGAGCGCCGCGTAACGGGCCGCCTTCGGCTTGTCGGTCGCGGCCAGCCGCCAGTGCAGTGCCAGCTCGGCGACCCGCTCCTGGCCGTAGAGCTCCTCGAACGCGATTGCGACGCGGTGGTGCATGCTCGAGCGCCGGGTGGCGCCCGGATTCTCGTACAGCGTCTGGTTGATCAACGCGTGCGCGAAGCGGAACCGGCCGACCTGCTCGGCCGACTCCTCCAGCAGCGACGCCGTGACCGCCGTCTCGAGCCGGTCCAGCAGGTCGCTCTCCGGTGTTTCCACGAGCCGCTCGAGCAGCGCGAGGTCGAACGACCGGCCGACGACAGCCGCAAGCGTCAGCACCTCGTGGGCGTCATGGCCAAGCCGCTCGACGCGGCGGGTGATGACGTCGCGCACGCTCTCCGGCAACCCGAGTGGCGCCGACCGGTCGATGCTCCAGCGCTCGGTCGTCGAGTCGTACAGCAGACGCTTCGACTCGACCAGACTGCGAAGCACCTCGCCGACGAAGAACGGGTTGCCGTCGGTCTCGCTCGCAATCTCCCCGGCGAGCATCAGCCCGTCCGCATCGAGCTCGTGTCCGGCGGCCGCGGCCATCACCTCCGACACCTCGATCGCTCCGAAGCCCTCCAGCGCGATCCGTTCCACGCCCTCGACACGCCGCAGATCCTGGAGCACGGTGCTCAGCGGATGATCCGTGCCGAGGTCCGAGTCGCGGAAGGCGACGATCACCTGGAGCGCAGACGCCGCTGCGAACGACGTCACGTGCTTCAGGAGTGCGACTGACTGCGCATCGGCCCAGTGCACGTCGTCGAGCACGAGGCACACCGGCACGGACGTCGCCAGCTCCACGAGTGCACCGGACACGGCCGAGAAGAGCAGGAAGCGCTCGGTCTCGGGATCCGAGCTCTCCGGCTCGGGGGCCTCGGGCAACCGGCGCGGCAGATCGCGCACCAGTCGCGCAAGCTCGCCGCCGTGCCGCGCAACGTGCCGCTCGAGGAGGTCGATTGGCGCGTGCTCCACCAACTGCGAGCACACGGCGATCCACGGCTCGTACGGCACCGCCAGCTCCTCCGAGCACGCGCCCCACAAGACGGCGAACCCCTCGCCGTGCGCGCCGTGGGCCGCGAGCGACGCCAGACGGCTCTTGCCGATCCCAGGCTCCCCGGAGAGCAGCACCACCTGCTGTGCCCCCGCGCGCACGGCACTCCGCGAGCGCTCCATGAGCGACCGCTCCGCGTCGCGACCCACGAACCCCGCCCGCGGCGCCGACCGGAGCAGCGCCGGCAACGGCCAGCCGCCGACGCCGGCAGTCTCGTCCGCCAGCCTCGTCCACGGGACGGCGAATGCCTCCACCGGTTCGGGGAACCCTTTGAGCTCGAGCGCGCCGACCGAGTCGAAGCGAATCCCTTCGAGCCGGGCGGCGAGCATCCGTACTGCCGGCGACGCCAGGATCCCCTCCGCGTCGGCCTTGTCGCAGAAGCGTGCCGCCTCGATCGAGGGCATGCCGAAGTACTCGCCGTTCTGCACCGTCGACTCGCCTGCGCCCAGGCCGATCCGCACCTGGAGCTTCGGCTCGGCCCGTCGGTAACGGCGCTCGATCAGCTGCTGCATCGACACCGCACACGCCACTGCCGCCGACGCCGACCTGAACGCGACCACCATTCCGTCGCCCGTGCTCCTGAATTCGTGCCCGCCCCACGCGCGGACCGCCTCGCGGAGCACGTCGAAGTGCTCGTCGCGGAGCTCGTCTGCGCGCACCGGGCCGACCGACGTCGCCAGCTGTGTGGAGCCGACGAGATCGGTCACCAGGATGGTCGCGAGCTCGATCGACTCAGACATCGTCGGCCCGCCGGGTATCAAGCCTGTGCGCCATCGGGCCATTATCCGACGAGATGCGCCCGCGTCCTACTCGGTGAAGGCACGAGCCGGCGAACCGCCCGGCCGGCTCCGTCGGCGATGGCGGCCTCAGAGCCCTCCGACGGACTCGAGCCATCGAACCGCGTCGGTTTCGTCCTCCGGACCGCGGGTAGCCGAAGGTGTGGTGCTCGTGCCGCGTCCGCGGCGGCCCCGGCTCACCACGACCATCCGCGCCCGCCCTGGGTCGGCCCGGTTTCGGCGGCGGGAGGCGGGAACCGCCGGATAGGCGGAGGGGATGCATTTGCCGTCGATGTGGCTGACTGTGTTGGCGTGGCTGTCGCTGGCAGCGGGATTCGTGTCGGCGGGGGCGGTCGTGTACGACATCCACGGTCGCGGGCTGCGCCAGCCGATGCGCGTGATGGAGGCGGTGTGGCCGATCACGGCGCTCTATCTCGGCCCGCTCGGGTGGTTCGCGTATGCGCGGCTGGGCCGGCCGAGCGAGACCGCAGAGGAAGACGCGGTGTGGGTGGGTTTCGCCGTCTCCGCCACGCACTGCGGGGCCGGCTGCGCGCTGGGCGACGTGATCGGCGAGTGGGTCGTGTTCGCCGGCTCGCTCACGATCGCCGGTGCGGGGCTCTGGCCCGGCTACCTGCTCGACTTCGCGCTCGGTTACCTGTTCGGGATCCTGTTCCAGTACCGGGCGATCAAGCCGATGGGTGACCTGAGCCGACGGGCAGCGCTGTGGGACGCGGTTCGGGCCGACACGTTGTCGATCGCCGCGTTCGAGGCGGGGATGTTCGCCTGGATGGCGCTCGTCTACTTCGTGTTCTTCACGCATCCCCATCTCGGCGCGGGCCACGCTGCCTACTGGCTGATGATGCAGGTCGCGATGGCGGTCGGGCTCGCGACGACCTACCCCGCCCAGATCTGGCTGATCCGTCGCGGCGTCAAGCACGCGATGGGACGACCGGTACGACCGGAGGGTCCCGGTAGCTGACGGTCTCGTCGACGAGTATCCTCGCGCAAGGTTGTGGCTGATCCCGCGCGCGCGCGGGAGGTCAGCCGAAGGTGTAGTACCGGTCGCAGAGGAGAGCAAGTCGTCAGGCGGCTGGCGCGGCGTGGGCGTCTGTCAGCGGGGGCCGTCGGTTGCGACCGCTGTGCTCCAAAAGTGCTCCACGATTCGTCGTCTGGTCAGGCGACGAACAGGCCGCGGGAGTCCGATGTTTCTCGTCAAGCATCGTGCGAGCGTGTGTGGGTCGCTTGTGGGATCCGTCCGGCGAGGCGAGAGATGAGCTCGCGCCGACTGCGCAGTTGCGTCTTGGCGAAGATCGACTTGAGGTGGTCCTGGACGGTGTGGGGCGAGATGCAGAGAGCCGAGGCGAGTTGCTTGGTGGCGAGTCCGTCGAGCATGAGCGCGACGAGCTGGCGCTCGCGGCGTGTGAGGTCGTACGCCATGGCGAGGAAGTCGAAAACCTCGTCGACGGTGGCGGCACGGATGGTGATCGCGGCGCGGCCTTGGTCGACGCCCTCGAGGGGGGCGCCCTCGAGTGTCGCCCAGCGTCCGCTGCGGGTGCGGATCCGGACGGAGGCGGGGAGGCCGTTGCCGGCGGCCGGTGGTGTGAGGACGCGCGTTCCGAGCTCGTAGACCGCGGGCGGCAGTACATCGGGGCCGGTCGGTAGCTGCGCGAGCCACCTGCGGAACGCGGGTGTCCAGCTGGTCGGCTGAAGGTCGGCGTCGACGATCAGGGTCGCGGGCGGCGGTGACGTTCGCTCCTCGTCCGACGCCTGTTCGCGCTCGCGGAAACCCTGGCGGATCATCGCCGCCAGGATGGGCGCGAGCTCGTGTAGCAGGGCGGTGTCCTCGTCGGTGAACGGGGGGTCGTCGCTGTCGCGCATCAGCTCGACGCTGGCCCAGCATCCGTGGTGATCGCGGCAGACGGTCATCAACTCGTCACCGACTCCGTAGGGCCGCAGGCATTCGCGCCAGCGCGTGCTGCGGGCGAGGTCGCCTCCGGTGGCCGCGCTGAGCGTGATGCTGGCCCGTTCGCTGAGGACGAGGCCCGGCTTGCTGGTGAGGTCGCCGTGCTCTTCGAGGGCGGCGAATCTCGGCACCTCCGGCCAGAGGTCGAACTCGGCGATCCCGCTGATCGAGAGCACGCTGGCGGGGTCGGTGAGTGGCCAGCACCAGCGGTCGAAGCCGACTGCGGGACGAAGGACGGCGATCGCCTCGCGCCGCGCCTCCTCGCTGTCGAGCCGTGCGCGCGCGAGCGACTCGAGCCGTTCGCGGGTACGGGTGCGGGCACGCTCGGACGCAGCCATCCGGTCCAGCGTAGACAGGTCCGCTCCCGATGGAAACCCCAGGTTTCTGGGATTGCTCGGCCGCTCCGCCGCGGCCACCATCGGCGCGGTGACGCAATCCAGAGGAGGGACGATGAACGGATTCACCCTGAAGCGGATCGAGGACCTGAGCTCGATCAACCACGGCGCGGTCAAGCTGGCCGGGGACGAGCTCGGAGTGCAGGCGTTCGGGCTGCAGGTCCTCGACCTACCGGCCGGGTTCGCCGACTACCCCGAGCACGACCACGTCGAGGACGGCCAGGAAGAGGTGTACGTCGTGCTCAGGGGCGCGGCCGAGCTCGTGGTCGACGGAGAGGAGGTCCGCGCCGACGAAGGCAGCCTCGTTCGGGTCGAGCCGACGGCGAAGCGCAAGCTCATGGCGGGGCCGGAAGGCGTGCGCGTCCTCGCGATCGGCTGCGTGCCCGGAGGAGACTACGAGCGGCCGGACGTCTTCCGCGTCCCGGCGGGTGCATGAGAGCGTGGCGGCGCCCGAGTCGCAGGTCGTGACCGCCTCGGAGCCACTCTGGTTTCTGGGCACGCTCGTGCGTCCGAAGCTGACCGGTCAGCAGACCGGCGGCAGCTTCGCGCTCTGGGAGGGCGTCCTCCCTCAGAACGCGGCTCCTCCGCTGCACACCCATCCGCAGGACGAGACCTTCTATCTGCTCGAGGGAATCGTGACCGTGTGGGTCGGCCGGCCGGACCGTGAGCCGTACGCGCGTTGGCTCGAGACGCACGCACAGCCCTGCGAGGTCGGCGAGGCGATCTTCGTTCCCGGTGGCACTCCACACACTTTCCGGGTGCTCTCGGACACGGCGCGCATGCTCTTCCTCTCCACACCGGCCGGCATCGAGCAGTTCGTGCACGCGCTCGCCGAGCCGGCGGCGTGGCCGTGGCTGCAGCCGCCATCGGACGGGCCGCGCATTCCGCAAGATCGGATGGAAGCGGTCGAGCTCGAGCACAGGGTGACCCGCGTCGGTCCCCCACCGACGCAGCGAACCGGAAAGGAGCAGAAATGAACTACAGACACGAGCAGAGCTGTCGTTGCCCGCGCCGAGAAGGACCGGCCGTCCGCTGGGGCCTGGCGGGCGGATGCGGATCGTTGCCGGAGCCGACTCGACCGACGTGCTCCTCGGTGTTGTCGAGGCGCTCGGCGGCGGTCTCACCGTGACGAGCCTGCCCGGGCGCGGGACGACGATCAGGGTTGAGCTCCCGTGTTCCTGGCTGCCGGCGGAGGTCGTGCGCGTACCGGCTGCCCGTAGCGGAGAGAGTCCTGGCAGCGGGCTGGGCAAAGCCGTGTCAGGCAGGCAGCGTTCGGCAGATGGACTTCCTTGTCGAGCCGGTTGCTGTGGTCGCCGGTGATCTGCGCGTCTCTGACGATGACCGGGAGCGGGTCGCCTCGGAGATTCGCGAGCATTTCGCGCTCGGCAGGCTCGACGCCGACGAGCTCTCAGCCAGGCTGGGGCGGGCCTACGCTGCCGAGACCGAGCGAGAGTTGGAGGCGCTCCGCGCCGACTTGCCGCGGCTTCCGCCGGACGCCGCCGCGCGGCGTGTGGCCGAGGCGGCGCGGCGTGCCTTGCGCGCGCGCCGGCTCGCCCGCAGGGCAGCGGTGCTGCTGCTGCCGTTTTGCGTGTCGACGCTCGTCTGGCTGTTTGCCGGTGCGAACGGGGGCTTCTGGCCGGTCTGGGTCGGGCTCGCGTCGGTCCTGCACCTTTCTCGCCGGTCGCTTCTGCACCGTCGCTGACGCGCGCACTGGGCCGGGAAGCGGGGTCGCGCTACTTCTCGGAGTACCTCGCCCGACGCGATGCGTATGCGCTTGATCCGCTGCTTCCGCTCGAGCAGGGGCAGTTGCAGACACCGGTGGGTCGGTCGATGTTCGGTGCCTTCACCGACTGCGCGCCTGACCGTTGGGGCCGGAGGCTGATCAACCGCGGCGAGCGCAACCGCGCCGAGGCGGAAGGGACGCGCCAGCGCAGCTTCGCCGAGGTCGACTACCTGCTCGGCGTGCGCGACGATCTTCGCCAGGGCGCGTTTCGCTTTCGAGACCCCGAGACCGGAGCGTGCCTCGCGGCCAGCGACGACGGCATCCCGCAGCTGATCGGCCTCGGCCCGCTGCTTGCCGCCGCCGAGCACCTCGACCGCAATGAGGCAACGACCGAGGAAGTGCGGGATCTCCTCCGCGCCGGCAGTTCGCTCGGTGGCGCGCGACCGAAGGCGCACGTCCTTCTCCCCGACGGCCGGACGGCGATCGCCAAGTTCCCAAGCCCGACAAGCGACGACTGGGACGTCA
>JBOGZX010000344.1:0-5911 GCA_050697615.1 Gaiellaceae bacterium | reverse complement strand
AACCCGATCGAGATGGGGAAGAACAACTCGGGCGTCGGCGTCGGCGGGTCGATGACGCACTTCGCCGGCTACGTCCCTCGATTCCATCCTTCCGACTTCGAGGTCCGGACCCGCGACGGCGTCGCCGTGGACTGGCCCATCTCCTATGACGAGCTCAAGCCCTCGTTCGAGCGCGTCGAGCGCGAGCTGCCGGTGGCCGGCGAGTTCTGGCCGTGGGGCGACCCGCACGGCTATCCGCACGGCCCCCACCCGATCGCCGGCGCGGCCGCCAAGGCCTGGGAGGGCGCGCGCAGCTACGGGATCGAGATGCGCGTCGGCCCCGTCGCGATCACGAACGGCTCCTTCGGCAACCGCCCGCACTGCATCTACCGCGGCTTCTGCCTGGAGGGCTGCAAGGTGAACGCGAAGGCCTCGCCGCTGATCACGCACATACCCGACGCGATCGAGCGCGGCTGCGAAATGCGGGCCGGGTGCATGGTCACGCGGGTCGAGGTCGACGACGCGACCGGTCGCGTCAGCGGCGTGACCTACGTGCGAAACGGCGAAGAGCGTTTCCAGCGCGCCGACGCGGTCGCCGTGTGCGGCTATGCGATCGAGACGCCGCGGCTGCTCCTCAACTCCGCGTGCCCGCGACACCCGAACGGGCTCGGAAACAACGCAGACCAGGTCGGGCGGTACGTGATGGTGCAGGGCGCCACGCAGACGGCCGCCCGCTTCCCGGAGCTGATGCGGATGTACAAGGCGCCGCCGCCCGAGGTTTCCTCCGAGCAGTTCTACGAGACCGACGAACGGCGCGGCTTCGCACGCGGGTTCTCGATCCAGACGATCTCGCCGCTGCCGATCGGCTGGGCCGAGCACGTGCTGGCCGAGGGGCACTGGGGCCAGGGCCTGCGCGAGTACATGCGCGACTACAACCACTGGACGGTGCTCGGCGTGCTGGTCGAGTTCCTGCCGCAGCCGGAGAACCGCGTCGTGCTGTCGGACGTGAAGGACCAGCACGGCATGCCGGTCGCCCACTTCAACTACAACCGGTGCGAGAACGACAAGGCGATCAGTGCCTTCGCGAAGAAGATCGTCGGCGAGATCTGGGACGGCGCAGACGCCCAGGACACCCTCACGATCGATCGCTATGCCCACCTCGTCGGCGGCGCCCGCATGGGCTTCTCGCCCGACGACTCCGTCGTCGACTCCGGCCACAAGGTCTGGGGCGTCGACAACCTCTTCGTCGTCGACGGGTCGGTGATGCCGACGGAGGGCGCCGCGAATCCCGCGCTCGTGATCATGGCACTGGCCGACCGCTTCGCGGGACTGGTCGCCTGATGGGGAGCGTCTCGAATCCGCGCGACCTCCTCCTCGAGCTGCTGGGACAGTTGCTCTTCGTCGAGCGGCGGCTGGCGGACGGCGTCCTGCGCGAGCTCGTGGAGGCGGTGCACGACGAGGAGCTGAAGGGCGCGCTCCGCCACCACCTCGAGCAGACCGAGCGCCACGCGGAGCGGGCCGAGATCGTCTTCCGGCGACTCGACGCAGCGCCCAGCTCGAATCTCTCGCGTCCGTTCGAGGCCGGGAAGGCGGAACACGACGACCGGGCGCCGAGCATCAAGCCCGCCGCGCTCGCCGACGTCTTTCACGCACAGACCGCGCTGCACACGGAGCACTGGGAGATCGCCGCCTACACGGCCGTGCTCGCGATCGCCGACGCGATGGGCCACGGCGATGCGGTGGCCGACCTGCGCGAGTCGCTGCGGGACGAGGAGGAGGCCCGTGACGCGCTGCAGCAACTCGTTCAGCGGCTGGCCGCCGACGGTTGCGCGCGCTGACGTCGCCCTTCTCACCTGGTCAGACTCGAGTCTGACTGGAGTCTGACTGGAGTCTGAGGGGAAAATGACGTTGAGGGTCAGGCGGCGCTTGCCTCCTGCAGGGTGACGGTGTGGCCGAGCCGTTCGAGTTGGGCGACGAGCCGGCGGGCGGCGCGTTCGGGGTCGCGGCGGGCGTAGTAGTCGCCGCCGAGGTCGTTGTAGAGCTCGCCGGTTGTGAGCATGTGCCAGCAGGCGCAGATGATCGAGTGTTTGACGGCGCCGAGCGCGCGGCCGTGGCCGAGCTGGGACTTCTTGCGTCGGTAGAGCGCCTGCAGGTAGCTGTCGTTGGTGCGCAGGGCGGCCATGGCGGCGTCCTTGAGTGCCGTGTTGAGCCACTTGGAGCCCTTGCGTGTCCGTCCGGAGCGGCGTTTGCCGGCCGACTGGTCGTTGCCGGGGCATTGGCCGGCCCAGGAGGCGAGATGGCCGGCGGTCGGGAAGACGCTCATATCGACGCCGATCTCGGCGACGATCACCTGTGCGGTGCGGGTCTCGACGCCGGGGATTGAGCGCAAAAGCTCAACCGCCGGGCCGAAAGGGGCAAGCTGCGCCTCGATCGCGTCGGAGAGCCGCTCGATCTGCTCGTCGAGGAAGTCGAGGTTGGCGAGGATCGCCCCGATCAGCAGCGCGTGCAGCGAATCGAAGCGGCCCTCGAGCGCCTCTTTGAGCGCCGGGATCTTCTTGCGCAGCCGGCCTCGGGCGAGATCGGCCAGCACGTCCGGCTTGGTCGTGCCTGCGACGAGCGCGTCGAGCATCGACCTGCCGGAGACGCCGAGGATGTCGCTGGCGACGCAGTCGAGTTTGATCCCGGTGTCCTCGAGCGCCTTGTGCAGCCGGTTGGCCTCCCGTTGGCGCTCGGCGATCTGCGCCCTGCGGTAACGAGTGAGCTGGCGCAGGTCGCGGATCGGCTTCGGCGGCACGAAGCTCGCCCTCAGCAAACCCGCCTCCGCCAGCTGACACAACCAGGCGGCGTCGGAGACGTCGGTCTTGCGGCCCGGCACCTGCTTGACGTGGCGGGCGTTGACGAGCATCAACTCGAACTCGTCCTCGAGCACATGCCAGACCGGCTTCCAGTAGACGCCGGTCGCTTCCATCACGACGTGCGTGACTTGGTGCGCCGCCAGCCAGTCGCGCAACACCAACAGTCCGCGCACCGTCGTTGTGAACTGCTCGACGTGCTCGACCCGCTCGCCGCCCGGCCCGGGCAGCCGCACGCACGCCGTCACCTGCGCCTTGTGGACGTCCAACGCGCTCTGGCGCTCGACGAACACTTCCATCAGACACCTCCCGCTCGACGACAACACAGCCGTCGTCCGCCAGGAACCTCGAAGACAGACGAGTCTGAGGAGCGCGCTCACGGCGGCAGTCCCGGGATCCGGGCGAGGCTCCCACGCCAAACTGACCTACGGGCTCAACAACACCAAGACAAACGCGACGTCGGCGCACGACGCCACCAATCATCACCCATTTTCACCCGACACGGGCCGCCACGCCGGCGAGCACAACTGACCGGAGTCTGACCACGAGGGTCGGCGCCGCCGACGTTACCGCTCAGGCCCCCCGTGTCCGAAAGGACAGGCACGGCCGTCCGAGAGATCCCGCACCGAGCCTGGCCCCGCGCACTTTCGTACCGCTTTCGTGACGAAGGCGTGAGTCAGACTCCTGTCTGACTCCAGTCAGACTCCGTGGGGAGGCGTCCGCGCCTAC
This sequence comes from Gaiellaceae bacterium, assembly GCA_050697615.1. Taxonomy (GTDB): domain Bacteria; phylum Actinomycetota; class Thermoleophilia; order Gaiellales; family Gaiellaceae; genus PALSA-600. The sequence continues at coordinate 2,351 of JBOGZX010000344.1, read as the reverse complement.
GCACCGATCTCGTGCAGCAGCGGACCGGTGTCGAGCGGGTCGAAGCCGAGCCGCCCGGCGATCTCCTCGCTCGTCGGCTTCGTCCCTTCCCGGAAGAGGTCGCGCAGCAGCTCACCCGTACGGCGGTTCCGCCACCAGTCCGCGCCGATCTCCCTCACGAGGTGGCGCCGCAGCTGCGCGGCGCGGATCCAGGCCCGCAGGTAGTCGGCGGAGTAGAAGCCGGCGTCCATGTCGGAGAGGTATCCGTCCCTGCGGTAGCGAATGCCGGTCGCCTCAGTCAGAAGCTGCTCGTAGACCGAAGCATCTCCGCCGTCGGCGTCGAAGCGCGACCAGAAGTCGAGCTCGTAGCGCAGCTTCGCCTCGTAGCGGCGGTACAGCAGGGCCTCCAGGAACGTCGTCGCCTCGGCGTTCTCCCGCGCCTCGTCGGGCGCGAGGCCGAAGTGAAGCTCGTGCCATTCGGGCTCGCGCGTGATCGCCTCGACAATGTACGAGTAGATCTCAGTGAGGGCGTGGTCGCGCGCGATGCGGCGGAAGACGTACGGAAGCGAGGGGTCGCAGCCGCCGTAGTGCAGCGCATGACCGGCTTCGTGCAGGAACGCCTGATAGTCGTGCAGCCCGCCCTGCGCCCGCGTGATCAGGTGCACCACCTTCGGCGGATCGCTCGCGATCACACACGCGCGCGGAGCCTTCTGCGGGCGGTCGTCGAGGTCGAGGTTGATGTTCGGCTGCGACGCCAGGTCGAATCCGAGCGCATCGAGCGTCTGCAGGCAGATCTCGGTCGCTCGATCCTTCGTATACGTCGAGGAGAGCGGCGACAGCCGGCGCATCCAGGCGCTGTGATAGCTCGAAGGAAGCTCAGCCCGTTCGTCGCCGAGCAACCGGGCGAACCAGCGCTCGCGGAGCATGCCGTAGCTCGCGGACGCCTCGTCGCTCGCTCGCTTCAGCGCGCGCGACAGCTCGTGCAGCGAGATGTCCTTTTCCTCCTCGTTCCGCTCGACCGCGCCGGGGATGCCCGAGTAGTCCGCCGCCAGCTCCTCGCCCGACCGGAGCAGTGCCAGCCGGTCGTCGTTGAAGCCGTCGCTCACATCGGCCTGCAGCTCGCCGAGCTCCTCGCGATCGGCGTAGGACGGCAGCAGCGCGAGCTTCGCCTGCGCGTTCCTGAGCGGCATCGCCTCGCCACGGAAGGTCACACGCGCAGCAAGCAGCCGGTTCTCGAGCTCGTCCTCACGCTCCGCCAGCTCCGCCGAGATCAGACCTCCCTCGCACGTCTTGCGAAGCCGGTAGAGCCGCTCCCGCTCTTCGCCGCCGGCGCCGTCCTCCTGGCTGCGGAGGGCCTCGAGCTGCTCGCGGCTGAAGAGATCGGCATAGCGGCGGACGATCTCGGCCTGCTCGGAGACCTCCTTCTCCCCCACCCTCACGGTCCGCGACTCCTCCGAGCGCTCGTAGAGATATCGCTCGAGTCGAGACTCGAATCCGGACGCGCTCAGGACCTCGGCCGTGCTCACGACTCGCCCTTCGCCGCGGCGAGCCTGCGCGCCACCTCGATCAAAGCCTGTGGCGCGAACGGCTTCGTCAGCACCGCGTCGGCCCGGCTGCGCCACTCCTCGGCGTCGGCCGAGCCGGTCACGATGGCGACCGGAACCCGGCTTGCACGGAGCTCGGACAGGAGCGGCGTGCTCTCCTCGCTGCCGAGGTGGACGTCGAGCAGCACGATGTCGGGCCTCGCTTCGTCGACCGCAGCGCGCGCGGCGGCCACCGAGCCGGCCTCACGGACCGTGAACCCGTCGAGCTCGAGGTTGACCCGGCAGAGCAGGCGCAGCGAAGGATCGTCGTCGACCACGAGCGCCGTTGGCATCTCCAACTGCATCGGCAGGCGATGGTCGAGCAGATGCTGATGATGGTGATTGGCGATGAATACTACCCTGGCGACGCACAGTCATCGCCCAACTGGCCGGGGACCGGGCCAGGCGTCTGGGGGCCGAACAACGCCCTCTCACCCAAGTACTGCGATCTCAGCGGCCTGGCGCATATCCAGCCGCAGCCGCCAGTGCTCTGGCTGCGCGGGGCGGACGATGTGATGGTCAGCGATACTGCCGCCGTAGACCCCGCCTACCTGGGCCAGCTTGGCGCCATCCCCGGCTGGCCCGGCGCGGACATCTGCCCGCCGCAGCCGATGCTGCGCCAGATTCGCGCCACGCTGGACGCCTACCGAGCGAACGGCGGCGTATACCAGGAAGTGGTCTTCCCCGATTGTGGCCACGCGCCCCTGCTCGAGAAGGCCGCCGAGTTCCGCGCGGCCTTTCGCAACTTCCTCGCCGGGCGCCCACTCGACACGCCAGATGCGCCAGATG
>JBOGZX010000343.1:0-4701 GCA_050697615.1 Gaiellaceae bacterium | reverse complement strand
CACGAACGGTGCCCGGTCAGGTGCGTGCCAAGCCGTCGGTTCGCACGAGCCGTTGCCGTGCCGACAGAGATATGGGTGTGGTGCCAAGCGGACGGGCACGAGGTAGAGCGGCATCGACTCGCGGACCCTCACGCCCATGCCCGCGCGCAGGGTAACGACGTCGCCGGGTCGCCCCACCTGCGGCAACGAGGACGTGAAGTAAGGGCCGGCCGCGGCCCGGGCGGCAACGGCCGCCGCGCAGACGGCTCCCACGAGGACCGCAAGGCTCCGCATCGACGGAAAACATGCGGCGCCGATCGCGCGTGAGGTCCGGGATGCCCATCCGCTGGCCCCATCTTCCCCGCCTCGGCCGGGACCGGCGTCAGGTGGTGGGCACGGGCTCGGCCTCCGGCCGGCCGAGCACCGGTTCGACGTCCTTCAGGTATTGGTGCACGAACGCGATCGCCATGCTGCCCTCGCCCACGGCGGCGGCGACGCGCTTCACCGGGCTGAACCGGACGTCGCCGCAGGCGAAGATCCCCGGAACGCTCGTCTCGAGGAGATAGGGGTCGCGGTCGAGCTCCCACCGCCCCGGGGCGCGAAGGTCCGGACCAGTCAGCACGTAGCCGCGGCGGTCGAGCGCGATCTCCGGCGGGAGCCACTCCGTGTCGGCGTCGGCTCCGATGAAGACGAACAGCCCCCCCGACTCGAGCCGGACCGTCTCTCCGGTCGTGGAGTCGCGGACGTCGATCGCCTCCAGGACGTTTTCCCCGTGCGCGGCCGCGATCTCGGCTCCGAACATCACGGAGATCCGCGGCCGGCTCGCCAGCTGCTCGATCAGGTAGCGCGACATGCCCTTCTCGAGGGACGAGCCGCGGCAGAGGATCGTCACGCTCTGCGCGTGGTTCGCGAAGAACAGGGCGGCCTGTCCCGCCGAGTTGCCCGCACCGACGATGTGAACGTCGAGGCCGTGCGCGCTCGACGCCTCGCTGCGCGCCGCGCCGTAGGAGATCCCCTTGCCGACGAGCCGCTCGAATCCCTCGATCGACAGGTGCCGCCACGAGACGCCGCAGGCGAGGACGATCGTCCTCGCCTGCAGCACGTCGCCGCTGTCGAGGTGCAGGTGGCGTCTCTCGGTGTCGATGCGGGTGATCGTCCTCGTCACCAGGATCTCCGCGCCGAGGCGCCGCGCCTGCTGTAGCGCGCGGCTCGCCAGCTCGTCCCCCGAGACGCCCGACGGAAAGCCGAGGTAGTTCTCGATTCGCGACGACGCGCCCGCCTGCCCGCCCGGAGCCTCCCGTTCGATCACGATCGTGCGCAGCCCCTCGGAGGCTCCGTACACCGCGGCGGCGAGCCCCGCCGGGCCGCCGCCCACGATCACCGTGTCGTACTCGGCGGCCTCCGCCTCGGTGGAGAGCGACAGCAGCTCGGCGACGCGGCGCATCTGCGGCCGGACGACCGTCTTTCCGCCCATCACGCGGATGACGGGATAGTCCTCCTCGGCCGGTAGGGGACCGCCCCACTGGGCTTCGGCGTCCGGCGCGTCGGGCGTGATCCACGTGAACGTCACCTGATTGCGGTCGAGAAAGCGACGCAGCTCGGCGCAGGAAGGATCCCAGCGATGTCCGGCGACGGTCGCCCGCGGTGGAGGGGCGTCGGCCGTGATGCCCTGAAGCCCGCCGATCCGGTCCCGCGCCAGCTTGCCGAGCTCGAGCCCGATCGCGGGCGCCCGCGAGGCGAGCGCGTGGTATTCGGCGGCGTCGATGCGGATCACGCGCGAGGGCTCGGCCGCCCGGAACCCGAACGGGAAGGCGGTTCCGAGCGCGATCGGGACCTCGCCGATCAGATCGCCCGCGCGGCGTCCGCCGACGATCTTCCCGATCCCGTCGGCGAGGTCGACCGTCTCCAGCCGGCCTTCGAGCACGGCGAAGAGCGCCCGCTCGTCGCCCGCGTGGATCGCGTACTGCCCCGGCGCGACGCGGATGTCGGCCGTGACGCGGGCAAGCTGCTCGCACTGCGCCGCGTCGAGGGTGGAGAAGAGCGAGACGCCGGCGATGTCCTCCGCGGTCACCAAGGCGCGAGCTCACCCCGCGCCGCCGCTGTGTCGATTCCGAACTGGCCGATGATGCAGACTAGACGTCCTCCGGCACCCGGTGAAGGCGCGCTCGCAGGTCGGCGAGCAGTTGGTTGAGCTGGAGGGCGAGGAACGGCTCGTCGGTTCGCTCGAGCGCCCTCTCTGCCCGTGCGACCGCCCCGCCCGCGTCGCGGCCCGCGAGAGCGAGGTCGGCGGCGGCGGCGACGTGGCGGGTGGCCTCGGCAAGGGCGGTCGACCTGGTTCGCATGTCCGCGACGTCGCGCGCGATCGCCCGGGTGTGACGGTAGAGGCGCGCCGCGAGCTCGAGTCGGCGGTCGAGGTCGAGCACCTCCGCACGGTCACGGCGCCGCAGAGGGCTCAGGCGCAGCGCGTGCTTGGCGGGATCGACCTCGAAGAAGTCCCTGATCGCCTCGACCGAACGGGTGCGCAGCTCGTCGAGGTGCTCGGTCGACGCTCCGCTCCCCGTCGCGAGCTCGTCGGCCACGGCGGTGAGATCGAGCGCGAGCTGCTGCCGCAGCCGCTCGAGCCGTCCGGTGAGCTCGCGCACCGGGTCGGGCGGCCAGACGAGCGCCGCGACGGCGATCGCGATCGCCGCCCCGATCGCCGTCTCCCAGACGCGCGCGACGCCGGCCTGCGAGGAGCCGGCGACGGCGAGCATGAAGAGCGCGCTCACCGCCGTCTGGGTGTTCGGCCGGCCGGAGGTCCGGAGCCCGAGGCCGGCCGCCGTACCCGCGGCGAGAGCGATCGCGACGGTGACGGTGCCGGGCAGCGATGCGTGGACGAGTCCGATTCCGATCCCGACCCCGGCGAAGACGCCGAGGATCCGGTCGAAGGAGACGCTCACGACGCTGAACGGATCGCCCGTCATGGTCACGAGCGGGACGAGCACCGCGAAGAGCGGCTTGTGGGCTCCGAGCGCGCTCGCCGCCCACCACGCGAGCGTCCCTGCGAGCGTCATCTTCGCGGCGAGTCGCAGCTCTCGCCGGAGGTCGCGCTCCGCGAGGAGCCGGGGCGCTGGCAGGCTCAGCCTGGCCCTGCGCGATCCGACGCGGCTGCCCCGCCCGCCCCGCCGCCGGCCGCGAGCCGCTCCGCCGCCTCGCGCTCGTCGTTACGGCGGGCGGCCCGGAAGAAGAACCAGATGACGAGCCCGAGAATCACGAGCGGGACGACGGCCGAGCCGATCAGGATGATGTTCAGCGCTTCCACGGGCTACGCCGGCAGCGCCGTGGGACGCTCGGCACGGCGGTACTCCACCGTGTAGCCCAGCGAACGGGGCACCGCGAGCAGTGCGTCGAGGTCGAGCTCGATGCGGGCGCCCGCCTTCTGCGTCACCTCGTCCTCGATCGGCAAGTCGAAGTCGTCGGCGCCGTAGTCGAGCGCGGCGAACGCGTCCTCGTTCTGCGTCAGCACCGAGGTGCGGACGTGCTCGACATTGTCGAGGAAGATCCGCGAGAGCGCGATGTGGCGCCGGTATTCGCGCGGCGTGATCTCGGCGCCGCCGAGCGCCGTGCCGTACGGCTTGTACGTCCAGCAGAGGAAGGAGAACAGGCCTTCGTAGCCGTCTCGCAGGCAGCCGTCCTGGAAGTCGCGCGTCCGCTGCAGGTGCTCCAGTCGCTCGTCGAGCGTCTCGTCGAAGCCGATCACCATCGTCGCGGTCGTCTTCAGGTCGGCCTCGACGATTGCGCGCTGCGCCTCGAGGTACTCGCGTACCGTGTACTTGAACTTGGCGTGGCGCTTGCGGAAGTCCTCGGTGAGGATCTCGCTGCCGCCGCCGGTGATCCAGTGCACGCCCGCCGCTCGCAGGCGCGCCGCGGCCTCGGCGAAGCCGAGGCTCGCGCGGTCGGCGAGGTAGACGAACTCGGCGATCGTGAGCGCGTAGAACTCGATCCGGTCGCCGTAGCGCTCGCGCACGGCGGCGAAGAGGTCGCAGTAGAAGTCGAGCGGCAGCTTCGGGTTGAACCCGCCGTTGAACCCGACGAGGTCGCCTCCCGCCTCGAGCAGGTCGTCGATCTTCCGGAAGACCTCCTCGCGCGACAGCACGTAGCCGCCGGCCCGGTTCGGGAGCACGTAGAAGGCGCAGTAGTCGCACTGGGCAACGCAGACGTTCGTGTAGTTGATGATCCGCATCACCATGTAGGTGGCTCGGTCGGGCTCGTGCCAGCGGTTCCGAACGGCCCCAGCGAGGCGCCTCAGCTCGTCGTCCGACGCCTCCTCCCACAGCGTCCGCGCCTCCTCGACGCTGATCCTGCTCATGCCGGCACCGCTTCCTCGGCGGTCACCTCTTCGGGGGCGAGCGTGTCCATGAACGAGCTGACGGAGAAGACCGCGTTGCCTGCGCCGGCGACACCGTAGCCGGGCGGCGGCTTCAGACCGTGCCCCTCGAGCGTCGCGCGATATGCCTCGAGCAGCCGGATGTGGTACTCGAGCGGCGCGCCGTCCGTGTTGTCGCGGCCGAGCGGCGTCGTCGGCTCGGGGCACCAGGTCGTGAAGCGTGGTGTGATGCCCCGGCTCATGAAGTAGTCGAGGCCCTCCGTCGTCGACTCGATCGCGGCGTCGATCGTCTCGAAGCCGAACGGCTTTGCCATCTCGACGCCGGCAACGAAGTTCGGGATGACGTAGCGCGGGCC
>JBOGZX010000342.1:0-3045 GCA_050697615.1 Gaiellaceae bacterium | reverse complement strand
GAACCGGTGCGAGTAGGAGCCGGCGAACACCCGGTCGCGCCAGACCGCCGCCGACGAGTAGACGTAACCCCCGGTCGACTGCGACCAGCGCAGCTTGCCGGTGGTCGCTCCGAAGGAGTACATCTTGCCGTCGGTCGCGCCGACGTAGACGCGCCCGTACGCGACGGCGGGCGTCGCGTAGAAGTTGCCGGTGCCGCCGAACCGGGGCTGCGCGTCGGCGGTCCAGAGGATCTTCCCGGTCCGCAGGTCGAGCGCGTAGACACGGCCCGAGTAGTCGGCGGCATAGACCCGCTCGCCCGAGACGGCGACGCCGCCCTTCACCTGGCCGCGCACCTTCGTCGCCCAGCGCAGCCTGCCGTCGCGCTGGCGAAAGGCGTAGACGCGGCCGCTCCAGTCGCCGACGAGCACCGAGCCTGCGACGACGACCGGCGACGACTCGGAGGGATGGATCTTCCTGCGCCACAGCACCTTGCCGGTGCCGACCGAGAAGGCGATCAGCTCGCCCGTGAGCTTCGAGCTCGGCTTGCGGTTGCACGGCGGTGCGTTCAGGAAGGTCTCGAAGACCACGTGCCGGTCGACCGCGGGCGACGCCGCGACGCAGCGGTGCGAGACGTACTTCCAGGCCTTGCGTCCGTTCTTCGCGCCGATCGCGAACAGGACGCCTGCGTTGTTCGCGAAGTAGAGACGGCCGTAGGCGACCGCCGGCGGAAACTCCACCAGCGTGCGGGCCGGGAACGTCCACGCCCGCCGGAACGGCGGAGCGAGCAAGACGCCGTTCGCGAACCGCAGCCGTTCGGGGTCGTGGCCGTAGGTCGGCCAGGCCACGCCCGGCTCCTTCGGTGCGGGCGGCGGCGTCTCGGTCGGCACGAACTCGACCGTCGAGGAGCCCCGCACGTCGCGCGCCTGCCGCTTCACGTGCACGTAGTAGGCGGCTCCGACGCCGACGAGCGCGAGGATCACGACGGCGGCACCGGCGATCAGCCGACGTCTCACCGCTCGACCACGGCGTACAGACGCGAGTAGCCGTGCAGCAGGAGCCGCCTGCCGGAGCCCGAGACCGGCACGTACTCGCCGTGGGGGAAGCTCAGCACCACGCGGCCGCTGCGCGCGTCGACTCCGAGGATGCGATGCGCGAACGAGCCTGCGTACGCAACCCCGTCGACCACCGCCGCCGCGCCGGAGATCGGCCCACCGGTCTCGTGCGACCACAGCGTCGCGCCGGTTGCCGCAGACACGGCGTAGAAGACGCCGTTGTAGGAGCCGAAGAAGACGCGTCCGTCCGCCACCGCCGGCGACGAGTAGACGTACGAGCCGGTCGAGCGGCGCCAGAGCGCACGTCCGCCGGTCGTGAACGCCGTCAACGAGCCGCCCGTCGAGCTGGGAACGAAGACGCGTCCGCGGGCGACGGCGGGCGTGCCGTAGACGCGGCCGTCGACGCTCCCTGACCAGCGAACACGGCCGTTCCGCGCGTTCAGCGCGAGCAGGCGTCCGCAGTAGTCGCCGATGTAGAGGGTGCCGCCGGAGAGGGCGGCCGAGGACGTGATCTTGCACCCGTCGTGGCGGCGCCAGCGCACCCGGTGCGTCCGCAGGTCGAGCGCGGTGACGGTGCCGCTCCAGGCGCCGAAGACGTCGGCGCCGTCGACGATCACCGGCGACGACTCGACGGGGGAGCCGACCGTGTAGTGCCACAGCAGCCTCCCGTCGCCGCGACGCAGCACCCAGACGTGCCCGTCCATCCCGTGCACGATCAGCTCGTCGCCCCACACGGCCGGCGACGCCGCCATCTTCCCGTGCGGCGTGTCGTGACGCCAGATCCGGCGCCCGTTGCGCATGTCGAGCGCCCACACCGTCCCCTTCGCGTTCGCGACGTAGGCCACGCCTTCCGAGACGACGGCCGGGAACTCGACCAGCCCGCCGACGCCCCGCGACCAGACGACGCGAAACGGAGGCCGCACGTGGATGCCCGTCTGCGCCTGCGTCCGCGCTCCGCCCGCCCCGTACATCGTCCATTGCAGGGACCGGCGGAAGATGCGCATCGTCGAGCGCGGATGCGTGCGGAACGGCAGCCGGACCGCACGCTCGTCGTAGCCGATCTTGGCCGCGACCGTGACCAGCGCCGCCCGGTGTGCGAGCGGCACGCGCGCGACCCCGTGCCGGTCGCTGCGCGCCGTGTGCCGGCCGATCGTCACTCGTGCGCCGCGGACGCGCGCGTTCGTGTCGCCGTCGACGACCGTCACCTGCACGTCGTGCACGACCGCGGGCGGACGGTCCGGCCCCGGCTTCACACGGGGAAGCGTGAGCGCCTTCGGCGCCGGGGCGGGTCTCCGGACGTTGGCACGAGGAAGCGTCCGCGCGGCCTGCCGCTGCGACCCGCAGCCCGCGAGCAGCGCCGCTCCGGCGAGGAGCACGACGAGGGCCTTCACGTTCCGCTCCGGCGCCGGCGAAGCCGGCCCCTCCGCTCTTCGGTGAGCTCCGTCGAGCCTACGCTCACGTTTCCCCGCCGACCGCCTCCGCCTGCTCGCTCGACTCGCTCAGCGGCTCGAGCGTGCCGCCCTCGTCCTCGAGGATCACCTGGGAGAAGAAGCGCGTCATCACCACCCCCTCGCGGAAGTCGCCGAGGCGCGGCTCCGGCCGCTCGCCGTTCGCGATCGCGATCGCCAGCTCGGGATAGCGCGATCCGGCGGCGGTGGGAAGCGGGAAGCCGCCGCCGAAGCGCGGGTTCACGTCGGTGACCTGGAGCTCGCCGTCTGGCTCGCGGAAGCACTGGACGTTCGCCGGGCCGACGATGCGAAGCACCTCGGACACCCGCACCCCGAACTCGATCAGCTCCGTGTCCTTGATCGTCATCCCCTTGATCGACTCGCCGCCCTTCGACTCGATCATGGTGCGCGGAACCGCGGCGACGCAGCGAGCGTCGAGGTCGGAGAACACGTCGATCGAAAACTCCTCTCCCGCGCACGCGGCTTGCACCATCGATTCGACGGTCGTGTAGCGGAGGAAGAACTCGAGCTCGTTCCGGTCCTGCGCGCGGTAGATGTGGCGCGA
>JBOGZX010000341.1:0-2883 GCA_050697615.1 Gaiellaceae bacterium | reverse complement strand
CTCCTGGCCCGCTCCGCTCGCCGTGGTCGTCGTCAGCGGCTTCCTCGCAGGCGTCGGCGTGGAGGTGTTCGGCGTGCTCTGGGACACGGCGATGCAGCAGGAGATCCCCGGCGAGAAGCTCTCGAGGCTCTCGTCGTACGACGCCCTCGGCTCGTTCGTGCTGATGCCCGTCGGCCTCGCCGTCGCCGGGCCGCTCGCGTCGGCGATCGGGCTCCGGACCACCTTCCTCGGCTCGGCGGTGCTGGTCGTCGTCGCCACGGCGCTGGTGCTGCTCTCGCGCGACGTGCGGACGCTCGAGCGCCGCGTCGTCTCGGCGATCGCGCCGGGCGAGCCTCGCGCAGTTGGCGGCTCGACCGCCACAGACAGATAATCGGCCGCGGTGCAGCGGCGGCCGCGCCTGTCGACGCCGTCGACAGCCTACTGTCGCAGGATGTTTCCGCCCGAGGTCTGCGCCAGCGCCATTACGAGGATCTCGTCGACGTTGACGTGCGGCGGCCTCGTGAGGGCGAACAGGATGCACTCGGCGATGTCCTCCGGGTGCATCGGCCCGCCCATCGCGACGTTCGAGTAGACGGCGCCGGCGGTCTGCTCGTCGCCCTTGAAGCGGACGTTCGAGAAGTTCGACTCGACCATGCCGGCGGCGATGTTCGTGACGCGCACGGGCTTGCCCTGCAGGTCGTCGCGGAGCGCGCGCGTGTAGCCGTGGACGGCGAACTTCGACGCGACGTACGACGACGCGCCCGCGTACGACCAGACTCCGGCGACGGAGCCGAGGTTGACGATGTGGCCGGAGCCGTCCATCAGCTGCGGCAGGCAGAGCCGTGTCATGCGCATCAGCCCGAGCACGTTGGTCTCGATCACCGTCCGCTCGTCGTCGGGCGACGACTCCCACACCGGGTCGCGGCCGAGCGCGAGACCCGCATTGTTGACGAGGATGTCGAGCCCACCGAGCTCGTCCAGCGCGGAGCCGACGAACGTCTCGCAGCTCGCAGGGTCGGTGACGTCCAGGTCGCCCGACCGGCGCGAGCCGGTCACGACACGCGCCCCGGCATCCTCGAGCGCCCGCGCGGTCGCCGCGCCGATGCCGCTGGACGCCCCGGTGACGATCGCCCGCTTGCCCTCGAGGCCGCCCATCGACCGCGAATCTACCGGCCGCGCGACGACGCGGTGAAACCATCCGCGGCAGTTCACGTCTAAGTTCTGGGACCACATGGAGCCTCTCGGACCCGTCCCCGGCCGCAGCACCCGGCTCGCGCTGGTCGCGATCGGATTGCTGGCGCTGCTCGCGGTCGTCGCATTCGCGAGCCGGAGCGGGCTCGGTCACGGCTCGGCGGCGGCGCCGACATCCGGCTACGTCAGCTACGCGATGACGATCTTCCTGATCCTCTTCGTGCTCTCGATCCCTGTGGCTCTGTACTCGTTCTTCATGCAGTCGCGCGAGCGCATGCTGACGCCGAAGAGCTTCCGGGCGCGTGTGCTTCGCACGATCGCAACGACTCTCCTGCTCGCCGTGGCCGGATCGATCGCGATCTACCTGAAGACGCATCATCACGGCTTCCTGAGGATCGAGCCGAACGGGCTCAGCGGCGCGGCCGGGGTGCTGAAGCGGCACCAGGGCTCCGGCAAGGCGAGCTACCAGCCTCAGTTCGAATGGACGGTGCTGTGGATCGCGATCGGACTCGCCGCGATCGGCCTCGCGGCGCTCGTCGTCGCGTACCGCCGGCGCACGCGGAGCCTCGGCCCGCTGGAGGAGCTGCCGACGGTGGCGGAGGATCTGGCGGCGTCGATCTCGGTCGCAATCGACGACCTCGAGGCCGAGCCCGACGCGCGACGCGCCGTGATCGCCGCGTACGCCCGCATGGAGTCCGTGCTCGGCCGGCACGGGCTACGCCGGCGGCCGAGCGAGACGCCGCTCGAGTACCTCCAGCGCATCCTGCTCGGGCTGACGGGGCGCTCGGCCGCCGTGAAGCGGCTGACCGCGCTGTTCCAGCAGGCGAAGTTCAGCAGGCACGAGATCGACCTGTCGATGAAGCACGACGCGATCGCAGCCCTGCGCGAGATCCGGGACGACCTGCGCGGAGCTCCCGCGTGAGAAGGCATCTGCTCGACCTTGCGGTGCTCTTCGCGGTCGCCTCCCTGGTCGTGCTGTACGTCGTCCTCGAGCAGCCGGGACTTCGCAGCATCACGCTACGCGCGTACGTGCTCCTGCTCGGCGGGATGCTGATGCTGGCGCTCGTCGCGTCCGCGGGCGACGCGGTTCCGAAGCGACGGCGGTCGGAGTTCGACCGTGCGCTCGCCGCGGCTGCGCCGCAGGAGCGTCCCCTGCCGGAGCTCGAGCGAGTCGAGCGGGAGGTGACGCTCGCAACCGCGTCTGCCTACGACCTGCACGTCCGGCTGCTTCCGCACCTGCGGGAGATCGCGACGGCGCGGCTCGCACGCACCGGGCGCCGCCCCGGGCCCGACACGCTCGGCCGCTGGTGGGAGCTGCTGCGGCCCGACCGCCCCTCGCCCGACAACCGGTTCGGCCCCGGCATCTCGCAGGCCGACCTGCGCGCCCTCGTCGCCGACCTCGAGAGGATGTAGCGCGCGTGGAGCTCCGGGAAGTCGGCCGGCGCGCGGGCGCGGTGCTCGACGAGGTCGAGAAGGCGGTGCTCGGCAAGCGCGAGGCGCTCGAGCTGCTGCTGCTGGGCGTGCTCGCCGACGGGCACGTGCTGATCGAGGACTACCACGGGCTCGCGAAGACGCTGATGGCGCGGTCGTTCGCGCAGGTCACGTCGCTGGACTTCTCCCGGATCCAGTTCACCCCCGACCTGATGCCGTCGGACGTGACCGGCTCGTCGGTCTTCAACCAGCGTGAAGCCGACTTCGAGTTCCGGCCGGGGC
>JBOGZX010000340.1:0-2129 GCA_050697615.1 Gaiellaceae bacterium | reverse complement strand
CGCTCGGGGAGACGATCGAGTTCAAGTTCCGGGGGGAGCTCTTCGTCACGACCGCTGGCCGGGTGTTGTTCAACTCCGCCGTCTACCGGCAGCTCGTCGACCTGATCGGGGACGAGAACGACAAGGTCGAGGACTTCTCCTTCGTCAACCAGACGCTTGCGAAGCCCGACACCGACCGCTACGTCATCGCGCTCTCCGACCGCTACGGCGCGCACACGCTGGCGCCGGTGCTCGACACGATCAAGTCGCTGGGCTTCAGGTACGCGACGAAGGCCGGCGTCACGATCTCGAAGAACGACATCGTCATCCCGCCGGAGAAGGAGCAGATCCTGGCGGACTACGAGAAGCGCGTCGAGGAGGTGCACAGGCAGTACGACATGGGCCTGATCACCGAGGACGAGCGCCACGAGACGATCGTCAACATCTGGACCGAGGCGACCGACACGGTGGCCGACGCCATGCAGAACCACTTCGACGAGCTGAACCCGGTCTTCATGATGGCGAACTCGGGTGCCCGGGGCTCGTTCAAGCAGATCCGCCAGCTCGCCGGCATGCGCGGTCTGATGGCGAATCCGAAGGGCGAGATCATCGAGCGCCCGATCAAGGCCAACTTCATGGAGGGCCTGTCGGTGCTCGAGTACTTCATCTCCACCCACGGCGCTCGCAAGGGCCTCGCGGACACTGCGCTCCGCACGGCGGACTCGGGCTACCTGACGCGGAGGCTGGTCGACGTCTCACAGGACGTGATCGTTCGCGAGCACGACTGCGGCACGACCGACCACATCGAGCTGCCGCTGCACACGGGCGAGTCCGGCTTCAACAAGTCGCTGCTCGGCCGCGTCGTCTCCGGCGACGTGCACAAGCAGCTCGCCTCGGGCAAGCCCGGCAAGACGGTCGTCGCCTCCGACGGCGAGGTCGTGACGCTTGCGCGGCTCGGCGAGATCGAGGCCGAGCTGGGCCCGGAGGCCACGCTGAAGGTCCGGTCGGTGCTCAAGTGTCGCGCCGAGACCGGCGTGTGCAAGACGTGCTACGGCATCTTCCCGGCGACGGGCGAGATGTGCGAGATCGGCGACGCGGTGGGCATCATCGCCGCCCAGTCGATCGGCGAGCCGGGCACCCAGCTGACGATGCGGACGTTCCACACCGGCGGGGTCGCCGGCGCGGACATCACGCACGGCCTACCGCGCGTCGTCGAGATCTTCGAGGCGCGCAACCCGAAGGGCGCGGCGTCGCTCGCCGAGGTCGCGGGGCGCATCGAGATCGAGCAGACCGAACGCGGCCCGAAGGTCTCCATCCATCCGACCGAGGTCGGACCCGACGGGGAGCTTGCGGATCCAATCGAGGTGCAGCTGCCGCGCCGCACGCGCCTGCTCGTGACGAACGGCCAGGTCGTCGAGCCCGGAGACCCGCTCAACGAGGGCTCGCAGAACCCGGCCGACAAGCTCGCGCTCAAGGGCTCGACGGCGACCGAGCTGTACCTCGTGGGCGAGGTGCAGAAGGTGTACAAGAGCCAGGGCGTCGAGATCCACGACAAGCACATCGAGCTGATCGTCCGGCAGAGGCTGAACAAGGTGCGGGTGGAGTCGAACGGCGACACCGACCTGCTGCCGGGCCAGCTCGCCGACAAGGTCGTGCTCGAGCGGGAGAACTCCCGCGTGAAGGCCAAGGGCGAGAAGGCGACGTTCGAGCCGCTGATCCTCGGCATCACCAAGGCGTCGCTCGCGACCGAGTCGTTCCTGTCGGCCGCCTCCTTCCAGGAGACGACGAAGGTACTGACGGACGCGTCGATCGAGGGCAAGGTCGACCGGCTGCTGGGGCTGAAGGAGAACGTGATCATCGGGAAGCTGATCCCGGCGGCCACGGGCCTGAAGCGCTACCGGACGATCGACATCGCGCCGAGCGAGCCCGTCGTGCGCGAGGCGTACGAGCGGGAAACGCTGCTGCAGGCCCTGGAGGAGATCGGCCAGGACGGCGGCGCGATCGACTTCGGGAGCTTCGGCGGCGAGCCCGGCTCGGACGGGGCGGTCACGCACGAGGCCGGCGAGGCGACCGAGATCCCGGAGGTCGACAGCCCGCTCGACGACTGAGCGCCCGCTCAGCGGTGGAGTTCCGACGGCCCGCCGCAAGGC